>JASHTQ010000398.1 GCA_030040475.1 Streptosporangiaceae bacterium | reverse complement strand
AAGGCCGCCCCCTGGCCGACGATCACCCCCATGCTGGCAATGCCGAAGGCCTGAGCCCGACGTTCGTTCGGCAACCTGACCACGAACGCGGTGTTCGCGGCGATCTGGTAGACACCGAACATCGCCGAGAACGAGAAGATCACTAGCGACAAGGCAAGACCCGGGCGGAGGGCCGTCAGCACGAGCGTCAGGCACGTCAGCACGGCCAGCGGCGCCATCAAGTCGATCCGCTGTCGCGGGCGGACGAACCGGGTGAACAACGGCGTCGCGATCGTGGTGCTGAACGCCGTGGACGCAAGCACCAGCCCGGTGGCTATCGACCCTCCGCCGAGCCTTGCCGCGTACGGGGCGGCGATTCCCTCCGGGATCGTGTAGAACACCACGAGCCAGCCGAGCAGCAGCAGCGTCCGCAGCCCCGCGTCGCCGAACACCAGCTGGATCCCGCCGCGCATCCGCGCCAGCGCCGACGGCTGGACGGTCTCCGGCTTGGCCGCCGCGGGCCGCCGGTGCGTGCCCAGCCCGATGAACAGGCCCGAGGCCACGAACGTGAGGGCGTCCACCACCAGCGAGGCCCGGACGCCGATGAACGCGACCGCCACTCCCCCGCCCGCGGCCCCCACCACCTGGCCCGCCAGCATGGTGGTCTGCATCACCGCCGTGCCGAGCACGTACTTCTCGCCCTGCAGGATGTCCGGGGTGATCGAGGCCCTCGACGACTCGAACGGGGGCGCGAACATCGTCGCCGCGAACAGCAGCGCCACCAGCGCCGCGAGCGGCACGTGCGGCAGCACCATCGCCCCGACGAGGACGGTGCGGACCGCGTCGCAGGTGACCATCACCGAGCGCCGCGGGTACCTGTCGGCCAGCTCGGAAAGGAACAGCCCGCCGAACACCCACGGCAGGTACCCGGCCGCGTAGGCCAGCGCGCTGAGCAGCGCAGAGCCGGTGCGGTCGTAGATCAGCAGGGTGAGCGCGACCAGCGCGAGCCGGTCGCCGGCCACGGACAGGACCTCGGAGAACCACAGCGCCCGGAACTCGCGGACCGCGAACACGTCGCGGAACGTAGCCCGCGGCGGCGCAGCACCTGTCACGGTGACCCTTCTGTCCAGGCCCCATTACCGGCGATCTGTAATTCATCATGTCCCAGCCGCGACGCGAATCGCAACAAGTGGTACAGAAACGGTCACCGATGGTTCACGATGGCCGCACGCGGCACCCGGTGTAATCATTCCGCGATAGCCTCTGCGCGCTATCCGCCCGGCCGAATTCCTAGAATCCCCAGTCCCAGCCGCGGTGGTGGTGGCGCCTGCCGTCGCCGGGGGAGCCCGCCGTGTCGCCCGCCGAGGGGCTTGGCGCGGCGGCGGCGGTGCCGCCGGTCTCGGCGGTCACGGAGAAGGCGCCGGCCGAGGTGAGCGCCGAGGGAGCGGCCAGGACCGTGCCCGCGGCGGGGGACATCGTGATCGCGGTCAGGTTCGCGCTGCTGCCGATCGGGGCGCCGTCGAAGGCCGCGCCGGTGAAGTCCACCGTGCCGAAGTCGGCGAGCGGGAGCAGCGAGCCGGCGCTGCTGCTCGGCGCCTCGGCGATGACCTCCGCCGAGCCGAGCTGCGCGTTCGCCGCGGTCTGCTGGGTCGTCTGCGACCAGCCCTGGGTGGCGTCGCTCAGCGTGATGGTGAACAGGCCCCCGCCGTCGGATGCGACCGAGGCGGACATGGCGTCGCCGGGCCGCACCGGGTTGGCGAAGAACACCGGGGCGTTCGGGAACAGCTCGTACCAGCCCTGGTAGGTGGCGGCGCCGTCGGCGCAGTCGGCCTCGGTGCCGGTCTGCTCGACCGTCGCGGTGCCGTCGCCGTCGAGCCCGGCCCAGAACGCGGAGAACGTGTCGGTGTCCCCGCAGCTGACCGCCGGCTGCGACCAGGACGCCGACACGCTGGTGAACGAGCCCGCCGCGCCCGTGGCGGCGTAGCCTGCCCAGTTCTCGCTCGTCACCTGGGCCGTTTCGTTGAGGGTCCCGTTGGCAGGTCCCGCGTTGCCAGGTCCCGCGTTGCCAGGTCCCGCGTTGCCAGCGCCGGCCGGCGACCCCGGCATCATCGGGTAGCCGCCCGCGCCCCAGCCTCCGGTGCCGTAGCCCTGCACGTCCGCGGCCGGGGTCACGCGCGTGGCCCGCGGCGAGAGGAGGTAGTAGCCGGTCACGAGAACGCCGATGCAGGCGCCGGCCGCGAGTACCCAGCCGATCCGCTGCCTGCTGCGCCGCCTGGTGCGGCGCGACCGGGGGGACGCCAGATTCCGGTCATGCATGAGTGCGACTTCCTCTCTTGCCGTGACAAATGACGACCGGCATCCCAGGCACACATTCTGGCAAGGATTTAGGGGAAATCAGTGAAAATAGCAGAAATTAATATTCTCTTACCATTCACTAACGGGATTTGGCCAGCCGGACTGGCCCCGGTATCTGCTCGCTTTACACGTTCGGTAATCTGGAACAAAAGCCGCACATCGCCCGCCTGACCGGGCGGCGGAACGGCGAGCTGGGAGGATCTGTCCGTGAGCCATCCACTGCCGCCGACCCTCACCCAGCGGCTGACGGCCCTGCGTGACCGTCCGATAGAGCCGGCGGAAAAGGGCTTCGGCGCTGGTGACGGGCGCTGGGACGGCACCGCCACCGCGGCTCGCATCGCCGCCGCCCGGCCGGCGCTGCACGCGGCCGGATTCACCTACCCGCTGCTGACCCTGCGCGAGGACGCGCTGCGCGGCAACGTCGAGGCGATGGCCGCGTACTGCGCGGCGGCCGGGGTCGAGCTGGCGCCGCACGGCAAGACGGCCATGTCGCCCGAGCTCGCCGCGCTGCAGCTCAGCCACGGCGCGTGGGGCATCACGGTGGCGACCATCGGCCAGCTGCGCGCCTACCGCGGCTTCGGCTTCCCCCGCCTGCTGCTCGCCAACGAGCTTGTCGACGAGGCCGGGATCGCGTGGCTGGCCGGCGAGCTCGCCGCCGATCCGGGCTTCGAGGCGTACTGCTACGTCGACAGCCTGGACGGCGTGTCCGTCCTTGACCGGGTGCTGGCCGACCACCCGGCGGGGCGGCCGCTGCCGGTCCTGGTCGAGATCGGGCACGCCGACGGGCGTACCGGCTGCCGGACGGACGAGGCGGCGCTCGCCGTGGCCAAGGCCGCCGCGGCCACCGGCACGCTCACCGTGGCGGGCGCGGCCGGGTACGAGGGAGGCATCCGCGGCGCGACGCAGGCGCAGACGCTCGGCCTGGTCGGCGCGTTCTGCCGCAGGCTCCGCGGGCTCGCCGACATGCTGGACGTGGGCGACCGCGAGCCGATCGTCACCGCCGGGGGATCTGTGTACTTCGACGTCGTCGCGGCGGAGCTGACCGCCGGCGGCGGCGGGGTGACGGCGATGCTGCGCAGCGGCGCGTACCTCACCCACGACCACGGCCACTACCAGCACGTCTCCCCCGCCGCCCGCGGCGTGCCCGGCGCCCCGGAGCTGCGGCCCGCCATCGAGCTGTGGGCGCAGGTGCTGTCCCGGCCCGAGCCCGGCCTGGCCCTGCTCGGCGCGGGCCGGCGCGACGCCGGGTTCGACGCGGGCCTGCCGGTGCCGCTGCGCGGCGTGCGGCGCGACGGCGGCCCGCTCGACGTGGCCGGCGCCACGGTGACCGAGCTGAATGACCAGCACGCTTATCTGCGGCTAGCCGGCGACGCGGCAATGGCCCCGGGCGACCTGGTCGGCCTGGGCATCTCGCATCCGTGCACCACGCTGGACAAGTGGCGGATGATCCCGGTGGTGAACCGCGAGGATCGCGTGGTCGACGTGGTGCATGCCTTTTTCTAAATGCGCGCATTTCCATTTGAGAGCCACCACGCAGGGATCACGCAGGAACCGGCACTGGTACCACCGCCCGTTCTGATGAAAGAGTATTTTTTTACCGAACGGGCGGTGGTTCGACGCACGGGCGCGGGAGAACTCGGCCAGGGACGATTAAGGAGTAGCAAATGCCTGGATCTTTGGTAGAACTGCCTGGCAGCGAGCGCGCGCCGCTCGCCGGGGCCACCGACGCAGGGCCGCTTGACACCTCGCAGCGCGCGGAGATCACGCTGATCACCAGGCGGCGGGACACCTTGCCGGCCGAGATCGTCGCCGGCCCGACGGTGCTGACCAGGGACGAGCTTGCCGAGCGCTACGGCACCCACCCCGACGACGTCGCCCTGGTGGCCGAGACGCTGGCCGGCTACGGCCTGGACGTGACCGCCGTCCACGCGGCCACCCGCAGGATCAAGGTGGCGGGCACGCTGGCTGACCTGGCGAGCGCGTTCGGCACCACGTTGCGGCAGGTCAGCAGCCCGGACCCTAATGGTCGCGGAATGGTCACGCACCGCTACCGCGAGGGCGGGCTGTCCGTTCCCGCCGCGCTGGACGGCGTCGTGGTCGGCGTGCTCGGGCTGGACACCCGGCCGCAGGCGCGGGCGCACTTCCGCACCAGGGATGCCGGGGCCGCCGGGGCCGCCGCGGCGCCGAGCGGCGGGTACCCGCCGAACCAGGTGGCCGAGCTCTACCAGTTCCCGGCCGGCACCGACGGCAGCGGCCAGACGGTCGCGATCATCGAGCTTGGCGGGGGTTTTTCGACCACCGACCTGGCCACGTACTTCGGCGGGCTCGGCATCCCCGTCCCGTCGGTCAACGCGCAGGGCGTGGACGGGGCAAGCAACGCGCCCGGCTCGGACCCGAACGGCGCCGACATCGAGGTCAACCTGGACATCGACGTCATCGGCGCGGTCGCGCCGGGGGCGAATCAGGTGGTGTATTTCGCGCCCAACAACGGCGACCAGGGCTTCGTGGACGCGATCTCCGCGGCCGCGGAGGCCGACCCCGCGCCGATCGCGATCTCGATCAGCTGGGGCCAGTCCGAGGACTCGTGGACCGCGCAGGGGCTGTCCGCGATGAACGCGGCGATGTCGGACGCCGCGGCGCTCGGCATCACGGTGTGCGCGGCGGCCGGCGACAACGGCAGCGGCGACGACGTCGACGACGGTGAGCCGCACTGCGACTTCCCCGCGTCCAGCCCGTACGCGCTGGGCTGCGGCGGGACCAGGCTGGAGTCCTCCGACGGCGCGATCACCTCGGAGGTCGTGTGGAATGAGACGGCCGCCAGCGAGGGCGCCGGGGGCGGCGGGGTCAGCGACCAGTTCGCGCTGCCGTCCTGGCAGGCGGACGCCGGGGTGCCCGCCAGGGCGGACGGGACCACCTCCGGCGACGGCGGCACGCGCGGGAGCACGGGCGGGAGTCACGGAGGCGGGCATCACCACGATCGGCACGGCGAGGAGGCGGCGAGCGGCTCCGGCGGGCGCCGCGAGGACGCCGGCGCGGAGGCGGCGAACGGATCCGGCGGGCGCGGCGTGCCAGACGTGGCGGGCAACGCGGACCCGACGACCGGCTACAGCATCTACTCCGACGGCCAGGCCCAGGTCGTCGGCGGCACCAGCGCGGTCGCGCCGCTGTGGTCGGCGCTGATCAGCCGGCTCGCGCAGGCGACGGGCCAGCGGTTCGGCCTGATCCAGCCGGCCTTGTACGCGGGCATTTCGCCGGGCGTGGACGTGCCCGGGTTCAACGACATCACCAGCGGGAACAACGGCGCCTACGCGGCCGGGCCTGGCTGGGACGCCTGCTCGGGCCTGGGCAGCCCGAACGGCACCGCGCTGCTCGACCAGCTCCAGGACTGAGCCGCCGGGCAGTAGAAGTGGTTGACACCACCAAATGGTTGCCGCATACTTTTGACAGTAGCTTTCATTTTGGTGCTACTGCCGAAGGGATGTGACTGTCATGGCGGACAGCTCGGCTCGCAAGTGGTGGGCGCTGGTCGCGATCGCGGCGAGCGTGCTCGTGGTCGGGCTCGACCTGACCGTGCTCAACCTCGCGCTGCCCACGATCAGCACCGACTTGCACGCCTCGACCAGTGACCTGCAGTGGGTGCTGGACTCCTACAGCCTGGTGCTCGCGGCCGTGATGCTGCCCGCAGGCCTGCTCGGCGACCGGTTCGGGCGCAGGAGGGTGCTGATCGTGGCGCTGTCCCTGTTCGGCGCGAGCTCGGCGGCGTGCGCGTACGCGGCGAGCGTCGGCGAGCTGATCGCCGCCAGGGCGGTGCTCGGGATCGGCGCGGCCGCCATCTTCCCGCTCTCGCTGGCCGTGATCCCGGTGCTGTTCGCGCCGGAGGAGCGGCAGAAGGCGATCGCGCTGATGGCGTCGGCGACGTTCATCAGCTTCCCGATCGGCCCGATCGTCGGCGGCTACCTGCTCGACCACTTCTGGTGGGGCTCGGTGTTCCTCATCAACGTGCCGGTGGTGGCGCTGGCCCTGATCGCGGTCGTGCTGCTGATGCCGGAGTCGCGCAGCGAGCTTCGGCCCAGCGTGGACGCGGCCGGCGTGCTGCTGTCCAGCGCGGGTCTTACCGGGCTGACCTACGGCTTCATCAGGGCCGGCGAGACCAGCTGGACGAACGCGGCGGCGCTGGCCACGATCGTCGCCGGGGTCGTGGTGCTGGCGATCTTCGTGGCCTGGGAGCGCCGGCTGACCAGGCGCGCCGCGGGCGGCGCGAACGTCCGGCCGCTGATCGAGCTCGGGCTGTTCCGCTCGGCGGGCTTCACCTGGGGCACGACGCTGGCGACGCTCGTCTCGTTCGCGATGTTCGGCATCTTCTTCGCGATGCCGCAGTTCTTCCAGGAGGTGCAGGGCGCGAACGCGATGGGCAGCGGGCTGCGGCTGCTGCCGATGATCGGCGGACTCGTCGTCGGGATGATCGGCAGCACGCGGCTCGCCTCTCCTCGCAAGGGCGCTGACGGGGCCGCGCGCGCCCCGCTGGCGGGCGCGAAGACCCTGGTCACGATCGGGTTCGCGATCATGGCGGTGACGCTCGCTGTGGGCGCCGCCACCAAGACCGGCAGCGGCATCGGGTTCGCGTCCGGCTGGCTCGCCGCGTTCGGCCTCGGGCTCGGGCTGGCGATGCCGCAGGCGATGAACGCCGCGCTTGCCGCCCTGTCCGCCGAGCGCAGCGGCTCGGGCTCGGCGCTGATCTCCGCGCTGCGCCAGGTCGGCGCCACGATCGGGGTCGCGGTGCTCGGCACCGTGCTCGACTCGGTGTACCGCGCTCACCTCGCCGTCGCCGGGCTTCCCGCAGCGCTCGCTTCGACCGCCCGCAGCGGCGTGGTGGCGGGCGTCGCGATCGCGCACGCGCTGCGGTCCGCGGCCCTGCTCGGCTCGGCGCGCGGCGCGTTCGTGCAGGGCATGGACACGATGCTGTGGGCCTGCGGCGGCATCGCGCTGGCCAGCGCGATCCTCGCGCTGATCTTCCTGCCGCGCCGGGCCGGTGGGACGATGGAAGGTGCTTCCGGCGCTTCCGGCGCTTCCGGCGCTTCCGGTGTCGAGGCCGGCGATCCGGAACGGGCAGGATTTGGAGTGTGAGCTCGATGGCTAGCGCACCTTCGGACGGGCTGCGCGAGCGGAAGAAGGCCAGGACGCGCGCTTCCATCAGGGAGCACGCGCTCCGGCTGTTCCGCGAGCAGGGCTACCAGGCGACCACGGTGGAGCAGATCGCGGCGGCCGCCGATGTGTCGCAGAGCACGTTCTTCAGGTACTTCCCGACCAAGGAAGACGTCGTGCTGCAGGACGACATGGACGTGCGGATGATCGCGGCGCTTGACGAGCAGCCGCCTGGGCTCGGCCCGGTCGCCGCGGTCCGCGCCGCCACCCGGCAGCTGCTGTCCGCCTACACCGAGGCCGACCTGGAGCTGCTGCGCGAGACCACCGGGCTGACGATGACCGTGCCCGAGATAAGGGCCCGTGCCCTGGACGAGTTCGCTCGGACGATCGGCGCCATCGGCGCCGCGATGGCCAAGCGAGCCGGGCGCTCGCCGGACGACCTTGCCGTCCGCACCGCGGCCGGCGCGATCGTGGGCGTGATCATGGCGATCACCCTGCCGTGGGCCGACTGGCCCTCCGCAGGCACCCTGGAAGACACCTTCGCCACCATCGACGAAGCCCTCGCCCTCCTCGAAGCCGGCCTCCCGCTGTAGCGGCGCTCATCATCGTGGGTCGTTACTACCGCTATTGGGGCAGTAACGACCCACGATCTTTGCGGTGGCGGGCGCGCCGAGCGCGGGGTGGCGCGCTTATGCGGCTTCGGGCGGCAGCTGCCTGGCGGGGCGCTTGCCGCTCAGCGAACGAAGCAGCACCGCCGCCCCGTGCAGCGTGAAGAAGATGGCCACCACGCTGACCATGAAGGCGAGGAAGAAGAGTCCCCCGCCAGCTGCGTTGTCACCGGCGAGCGCCGCGCCCAGCCACAACAGGCCCGCGGTGAGGTAAATCGCGGCGATCGCCCGGGCGCCCGCCTTGACCTCAGCGCTCACCCGCGGCCGGGGCCGCGCCTGGACGGGCTCGGGCGCCGGCTCGGCCCTTACCGGGATATCGGCAGTGAGGGCGGTCAGCTCCGCGTAGGTCCGCGACGACAGCGCCCAGTCCAATCGCCCATCCAGCTCGGCTTTGTCCAGCCGGCCTTGCGCGAACGCGTCCTTGAGCACCTCGACCACCTGCTCGCGATCCGCGTGGGATGCTCGCAGGCGGCCGCGACTCCAGCCGTGTCGGGCGGCCTTGTCGTCTTCAGGCCCGGTCATCACGAGCAGACGGCGGGGGTGATGGCGAAGGCCCGGCCGCCTGGCCGATCCGGCCTTGAGCTGTGCCTGCGCAGGTCCGCGCGGTCCCGGTCGGGGCGGCCACCGGGCGGGGCCAGCTCCTGGCCGGCCTGGCCGGGCTGCCGGAGTTCCGGAGCCTGTCCCGGTTGCGGCGGCAGCTGGCCGCGGGAGCGCTTCTCATGCCGCAAGTAGAGCATCTGGCCAGCGGCGACCAGCAAGGCCATGAAATAGAAGGGCACGAACAGCACAAGCGCGAAACCACCGGTGAGGACCGCCATGACCGCCGCCACCGCCACCGCAACGGCCACCGATATGCCCGCCTTGGCCGCATTGCTCATCGGCCGGCCCTGCGCCCGGGCGGGCTCGCGCGGCGGCTGGCCTACGGCCGGCCCGGCCGGCCTGACCGGAATGTCGGCGGTGAGGGCGGCCAGCTCCGCGTAGGTCCGCGACACAAGCGCCTGGCTCAACCGCCCATCCAGCTCGTCTTTGTCCAGCCGACCCTGCGCGAACGCGGTCTTGAGCACCTCGACCACCTGCTCGCGATCCGCGTGGGATGCGCGCAGGCGGCCACGGCTCCGGGCGTGTCCGGCCGTCCTGTCATCTCCAGGCCCTGCTATCACGGCGCCTCCCCGACCCAGCGTGATGCACGGAAGCGTAACGCCGTTACCCCGCGGCGGCTAGAGCGGGTAGACGGTGGGGGTGGTGGTGTAGCTGCGCCGGGCCGGGGTGCGCCAGATCAAGACGCCGGGTTCGGGCTGTTCGAGTGTCCACCCGTCTCTTTGCTTGCATTTATGGTGATGCCGGTACTTAGGGCTGTTGACACACTCACAGCTTTGTCTTTGACGGATGCGAGGCTGAAGTCTCAGAGGCGGAATGCTCGCGCTACGCCTGCCGGGTGTCTACCATGGCGGTCCGCCGAGGTTGTGCAGGTCGTCGGTCTGGAGCAGATGGTACGCGTCTCGAGCGTCGTCTTCCTCAATGGTCCCGTTGATGACGAGTCGCCAGAGCAGGTCGCGGGTCCGCTGACCGGGGGAGCCGGTCAAGGCTGTCCACAGGATGAGAGCGTCTTCGTCGTCGCTGGTGAAGGCCAGCGATCTGCGGGCTGCGATAGCGATGGATGCCGATTCACCGGCGTCGAGCCGCCGGGACTTGGCACCTAGCGACTGGCGCCAGGCGCGGTCTTCTGGGCGTCGGGATTGGAGCCGGATCGCCATTTCGAGCTCATCTGCGTTAAGGGCCAGCACGGTCAGCCTGTCTTCGGGAAGGGCGAACAGCTGATCAAGGCCGTGCACGGCTGCTACCGCACGGCTTGCCAGGCCGGAGCCGGCACCGGCCTGATCCGCCTGGCGCTGCAGCGCGGCGCGGATGCTGCGCAACTCGCTCGGATCGTCTGGATGCCGCCCATGTACGCCATCGGCGACCGTGATTGTGCCGGCGCAGACCTCGAGCAGCTGGCGGGTCCAGCCGATCACCGCGAAGCTTCGCGCTACTGAGGCGTCCACCAGCATTGCGAGATGCTCACCGCTCACGGTTGGCGAACGCGGCGTCCTCAAGATCCTGCTGTGCACGCCGCTCGTCTTCCGCTGGGCGGGGACGGGTGACAAGCTGGCGGATTTCTTCGGTGCTCGTGCCGAGGATCTCTGCTGCGTCACCGGGCGTAATGACAGATCGCTCCAGCGCTGCGCGCACCAGCAGCAGGACCCGGGTAGGCTGCGCCGCCAGAGGATGCAGGTCGTAGCTGCCCATGTCGGCGGGATCCACCCGGTAGCCGAGCGCCCGCGCAAGGCGGCTCGGCGAAGCCTCGCCCAATGCGTCATAAGCCTCTTGGTCGATCAGCTTTTCCTGTAGTAGCCGCACCCGGATCGTGGCGAAACTCACCCCGAAGTGCCTTTGCAGGTGTACGACCACGGCGGGGTTCGCGAGATCATCGAACGGCGCGAGTTCGCCAGTCACCCGCCGCAGTTCGTCGCCCGGCACCAGGAACTCGCCAGCAAAGGCGTCTGCGAACCGCTCCCAGCCCTGATCCCCGCCTGGCATTGAGACCACCACGTCTGCGCCGTGCGAGTGGAAGTACGCATGAGCAAGCTCGTGAGCTAGGGTAAACACCTGCCGCCCTAGCGTCATCTGGGAGTTAATCACAACGCAGAACCCTGCCTGCGGGTGGTTGTAAAAGAACCCGGACGGCGCCTCGCACAGGTCCTCGCCCAGCGGGAGCCGCCAGACAAGAACGTGTTCGTCGAGCACTTGGAACGGGTCGCCCAGCGCTCCGCCGCCTAGATCGAGCTGACGACGTAGCTGGCGGGCTGCCCAGGCGGCTTCCTTCGCGCTGGCAGTGCGGGCAGGCGCCAGTGGGCTGCGCCCCGGACCCGGTAGCGCCGTGCCCGTTTCCTTGGCCAGTTCAACGTACTCTCCCAAGCGCTGCTCGAACAGCCGCAGTCCTGCCTGCGCACGGTCGCCCAGATCGCGGGGGGCAGCACGGAACAGCAGCCCGCTCACGTCGATTCCCGGGCTAGGTTCCTCACCGGCCAGCAGCGACTCAAGCGACGTGCCGTACAGACGCGCCAAGGCTGCTCCCACGCTGAGCGGCACCTGCCGGCGACCTGTCTCGTAGTAGGCCAGCAGTACCCGGTTGATCCCTAGGGCATCAGCCGCGGCTTCTTGTGACAGTCCGGTTCGTTCTCTGCTGGCGCGCAATGCCGTTCCGATGGAGTCCAGCTCACCCTCCCCTACTGTTACAATTTCCCGTCCATCGCAGCCTAATGTAACATAACTATGGCATCGCCGCCCGGGCAACGCGGCGCGTCAAGGCTCAACGCGATGCCGGTGTCGGTAACCAGCCATCAAAGTTCAGGGAGGCCCGATGACTCAATCTTCGTTGCTGATGCTCTCATGGGCGACATGTGGTGACGATGGACACTGGTGTGACTTCCTCCGCCTCAAACTCGACAGCGAGTCGCTGTCCAAGAGCGGGGTGTACGTCATCTGGTCTGAGGATGCCGACGGGTCCCGTAAGACCGCCGTGTACGTTGGCCAGGGAAAGCCAGTAGCCGAGTGCCTGGAGCGCCACAGACACGAAGTGGCCATTACCCGGCACGGAAGAAACGGCCGCGTCTTGCGTACTACCTGGGCAAAGGTCCGCAAAGAAGAGTGCGGCGGGGTGGACGCTACCTCGCAGGCGCCATGCGACCGGTTGAGGGTGAACGCTGGTCCAGCGACGGCCCCGTTCCCGTCGACCTTCCCTGGTGAAAGTAGGCACGGCAAGCAGACCCGGCCGGTATGCGGCTTATGCTGGGAGGGCCGTCCTGCCACCACGGGTCAACTTCTCACGAACTAAGTGTGTCGTTATGGTCGGCACAGGGGAATGCGATAACACTTTGCAAATGTAGGCGTTTAGCTGGGTAAACGTCGTAGAGTTACTGTGAGTATTGGCACGCTCCGCCAATCGTCAGATAACGATGTCGCGGGAGGCCGCACGACCTTGTGGTTGCAGGGTCGCGCTGGCCGTGGCACCACGGAACTGGCGCGCAGCCAAGGCAACTGTGCCGGCGTGGCTGGCACTGCGCCCTTGCATTAGCGTTGCCTGGTTGCGGGAAACTGGCAGTCAAGCCTGCGGGAAACAGGTATTCCGGAGTGCGGTAAACAGGTACTCTAGACCGGTTCGGTTCGCGCGGAACTGGAGCACCAGGTCTGGCCGGGAACTGGCCGTCTTCTGCAGGTCCCCATGTACGGGATGTCGATCCGCGAGGTCCGGGGACGCGCCAGCCTGATGCCGTTCATCGACCGGGTCATAGACGGCGGGCCGGATGCGGTCACCGCGCCAGACGACGCGCTCAGCGTGCGTGACTACCTGGATCTGATGCTCGCCGGGAGCTTCCCCGAGCCGTCGCTGCGGATACCGGCCGCCGCCCGGCGGCGATGGTTCGCCGGCTACGTGGAGCAGATGATCACTCGCGACGTGCCTGCGGTGGCGCCCCGCCGGGATCCCGAACTGCTGCGCCGGTACCTATCCGTGCTGGCGGTGAACACCGCCGGCATCGCGGCCGAGTCAACGCTGTGGTCCGCTGCCGGGATCAACGCCAAGACCGCCCAGGCCTACCAGGTGCTCTTCCAGCGGATGTTCGTCCTGGACCTGGTCCCCGCCTGGTTCTCCAACCGGATCAAGAGGCTCGTCAAAGCCCCCAAGCGCTACCTGGTCGACCCGGCGCTCGTCACGGCCGTGCTCGGACTCGGCCGGGACGCCATCCTGTACGGCCCCGAGATGCTGGGCCGGCTCCTCGACACCTTCGTCGCCGCGCAGTTGCGCGCAGAGCTCGCCGCCAGCCGCAACGACCCGCGCCTGTACCACCTGCGCGAAGAGCAGGGGCGCAGGGAAGTGGATCTGCTTATCGAGACGGCCAGCGGGCAGCTGATCGGCATCGAGGTCAAGGCGGCTGGGATGTGCTCTTCGCCGGGCTCGCCGAGCACCTTGCCACGCGAGATGGCAAAGACGCGCCAGGCTGGCCGGCGTCCCGCGGGCGGCGTCCCGCGGGCTGCGGCGCTTCTGGTTCCCGTTCGACACGCCCGGAGCGCGCGCCCAGGCACTGGTGCATGCCCCCGCCGCGCTGCGCAGGCGGCGCGTGTTCGTGGCCGACTACGAGATCGACGCTGCGTGAGCGATTCCTCGCCGCTGCTCGACCGCGCGGGCATCGAGGAGGCCTTACGCCGCCTTGGCGACCGGCTGGCCAGCCGCGGCGTGGTCGCAGACCGCGGAACCGGCTGGTTCCTTGTCGTCCTCCCCACGGCTGGGGAACGGTTCGCGGGACACGCACCACCGCCCGTTCGGAATAAATGGGAACTAAGAAGCTGGACTACGAACAGTATATCATGCTATGGTCAGTTATTGCTATCTTACACAGATATTTGTTCGACCAGCATGCGCCGGCGGCGGGCGCCTTGGCCGTAGGGTGGTGGCGTGATGGTTCCGTACGCCGGGCTTGGGCTGGACCGTGCTACCGACCGGAGGGAGGATCCCGGCTGGGTCGCGGCTCAGGCGGCGGACGGGCGGGCACGGGTGTGGCCGATGTGGCGCGACCAGTGCCTGGTGGCGGGTGATCCGGCGGTGCCGGTTGCGGTGCTCGTGGGGCGGGCGGGCTCGGGGCGGGCGGACTCGGGGCGGGCGGACTCGGAGGAGGCGGGCTCGGGGGAACTGGCGCTGCTTGGGGTGAGCGACGTGGGGCCGGAGTTCGCGGTCGACCTGTCGGAGCTTGAGCTCGGGGAGGCGCTTGGCCGGACGGGCGCGGACGGGGTAGCGGACGTCAGGGCACTGTTCGGAGGGCTGCCGGCGGAGTTGGCGGGGATGCTGGCGTACGCTCGCGGGCTGCTGTACTGGAACCGGCAGCAGCGCTTCTGCGGGCGGTGCGGGGCCCCGGCGCAGGCCCGGCATGGCGGGCACCTGCGGGTCTGCGGCAACGAGGACTGCGGCGCGCTGCTGTTCCCGCGGATCGCGCCGGCGGTAATCGTGCTGGTCGAGACGGTGGCCGAGCCGCGGCGGTGCCTGCTCGCGCGGCACGGCGACTCGGCGGTCGGGGGGTACTCGCTGCTTGCCGGGTTCGTCGAGATCGGCGAGTCGCTCGAGGACGCCGTGGCGCGGGAGATCTTCGAGGAGGTCGGGGTCAGGGTGCGGGACGTCAGGTACCTCGGGTCGCAGCCGTTCCCGTTTCCCGCCGGGCTGATGGTCGGGTTCCGGGCGGCCGCGGCGGAGGAGTCGCTGCGCGTCGACGGGCGCGAGATCGTGGCGGCGCGCTGGTTCAGCCGGGACGAGATGAGGGCGAGGGACCGGCTCGGGCGGGTGGACGGGATCGACCGGGTGATGCTGGCCGACTGGCTCGATGAGGGCGGGCCGGGGCGACGCTGACGAGATTCGCCGGCGCATACGCGCCGCATACGCGTTGCCCACGGCATAATGGGTGGCAGGGGTGAGCCGGGAAGTCTGGTCGGCACTGAAACCAGGATCGGGGAGCCGGCCGTGTACCGAGGCGTTTTCTCTGCCGCGCTAGCCTCGCACTGGCGGCGCGAGGTGCTGCGCACCAGCCTGTGGTTCGTGCCCGCGGTCGAGGTGGTCGCCGCGATCGCGCTGTTCGCGGGCACGCTGGCGGCCGACCAGGCCGCCTACCGCGGCGACTTCGGCCTGCCCGGGTGGGTGAATACCGGCAGCGCCGACGCGGCCAGGGAGATCCTCACCACGATCGCGGCGGCCGTCATCACCGTCGTCGGCGTGGTGTTCTCCATCATCCTGGTCACGCTGACGCTCGCGTCGACCCAGTTCGGGCCCCGGATGCTGCGGAACTTCATCAGGGACCGCGGCACGCAGCTGACGCTGGGCACGTTCGTCGCGACGTTCGTCTACTCGGTGCTGGTGCTCGCCTCGGTCGGCACCGGGTCGCACGGGGACTTCGTGCCGCACATCAGCGTGACCGTCACCTACGCGCTGCTGGGGCTCGACCTCGGCGTGCTCATCTACTTCATCCACCACACCGCCGTCTTGATCCAGCTGCCGCAGGTGATCGCGAGCATCGCGGCCGACCTGACCGAGGCGATCGCCGAGCAGGGCTCGGCGGCGACGGGCGGGCCGGAGGCCGGTCCTCCCGCGGTCGAACTGCTGGCCCGGGCGGAGTCGGGCGGCGGCGTCCTGCTCGCGCCGGCCAGCGGGTACCTGCAGTTCATCAAGCACCAGAACCTGGTCAGGCTGGCGGCCGACGCCGACGCGGTGATCTGCCTGGAGCACCGGCCAGGGCACTTCATCGTGCGCGGGCACAGGTACGCGACCGTCTGGCCGCCGGAGGCGGCGCCGCTGGTGCGGCAGGCGATGGGCCGGGCGCACGTCGTCGGGTCGCACCGGACGCTGACGCAGGACATGTCGTTCGGCATCGACCAGCTCGTGGAGATCGCGCTGCGCGCGCTTTCGGCCGCGGTCAACGACACGTTCACGGCGCTGACCTGCATCGACTGGCTCGGCGAGAACCTGTGCAAGATCGCCACCGGGTGGCATCCGGCCCGGGTGCACCGCGACAGCCGGGGCTACGTCCGGGTCATCTCGGCCGAGCCCTCCTACGACCGGCTGGTGCAGCGCTCGTTCGAGAAGATCAGGCAGTCCAGCATGGGCGCGCCCGCCGTCATGATCCGGATGCTCGAGGCGCTGGCCAGGATCATGGCCGAGACGACGAGCGAGGGGCAGCGCCGGGTGCTGCTGGAGCAGGCGGCCATGATCGAGCGGGCCAGCGAGCGCTCGGTGCCCGAGGCCGCCGACCGGGCCGACATCCGGCGCAGGTACGAGGCGGTGCTGACCGTGGAGTCGCAGCTGGCGGCGCTGTCGGGGAAGTTATCTGGGCGCGGTGTCGGAACCGGGGCGGCGCCGTTCGTGGAACGGGTGGAAGTCTCAGACGATTGGAGAAACGACCGTGAAGTACGTGATTCTTCTGCTGGACACCGAGGCGGCCCGCGGCATGACCGAGGAGGAGGGCCAGGCCTGGTACGCGGAGATCGGCGCCTGGTACGAGAAGGGCGGCGGCGGCTCGGGCAAGCTGGCCGAGGGCGGATACCAGCTCACGCCGCCCGCCACCGCCAAGACGGTGCGGGCCGGCGGGGTCACCGACGGGCCGTTCATGGAGACCAAGGAGGCGCTCGGCGGGTTCTCGGTCCTGGAGACCGACACGATCGAGGAGGCCGTCGAGATCGCCAGGACCTGGCCGGGAGTGGACCGCGGCTGGATGACGGTCGAGGTGCGTCCCGTGGTGGAGATGTAGCCCCGCGCTAGAAGGACAGGCGGCGGGCGAGCAGCTCGCGCTCGGCCGGATTGGCGGCCAGCGCGAGCGCCCGCTCGTTGGCCTGCCTGGCCTCTCGCTCGCGGCCCAGCCGGGCGAGCAGGCCTGCCCGCAGCGCGTGGAACAGGCGGTAGCCGTCGAGCTCGCCGGCCAGCGGTTCGATCTCTGCCAGCGCCGCCTCGGGCCCGGCCACGTAGCGGGTGGCGACGGCCCTGTTGAGCAGGACGACCGGGGACGGCGTCATGGCCTGCAGCCGGTCGTACAGCAGCCGGATCTGGGGCCAGTCGGTCCCCTCGTAGTCCGGCGCCTGCGCGTGCAGCGCGGCGATGGCCGCCTGGACCTGGTAGGGGCCGGGGGCGCGGAGCGCGAGCGCGCGGTCCAGCAGCCGCGTCGCCTCCTCGATGAGGCCTGCGTCCCACCGGGTCCGGTCCTGGTCGGCGAGCCTGACCATCCGGCCCCAGCCGTCGAACCTGGTCTTCGCCCTGGACTCGTGCAGCAGCAGCAGGGCGAGCAGGCCGAGGACCTCGGGCTCGCGCGGCATCAGCCGGTGCAGCAGCCTGGTCAGCGCGACCGCCTGGGCCGCCAGGTCGCGGCGGGCGGGCTGGCGCCCCGCGCTGGCCAGGTAGCCCTCGTTGAAGACCAGGTAGACGACCGCGAGCACCTCGGCGAGCCGGTCTTCGAGCTCGTCCGGGTCCGGCACCCGCAGGTCCGCGTGCGCGGCCCGCAGCGCCTTGCGCGCGCGGAGCAGCCGCTGCGTCATCGCGGGCTCGGTGGCCAGGAACGCGGCGGCGATCTGCGCCGTGCTCAGGCCGCAGACCGCGCGCAGGGTCAGCGCGATCTGCGACTCGCGCGGCAGCGCCGGGTGGCAGCAGGCGAAGACCATGCCGAGGAGCTCGTCGTCGGTGTCGTCTTCGCTCTCGATCGCGGGCGTGGCCGCGAGCAGGGCCAGCTTCTCGGCGCCGACCCGGGCGCGGCGGAGGCGGTCGATGGCCTTGCGGCGGGCGGTCGTGGCCAGCCAGCCACCCGCGTTCGGCGGCGGCTGGCCGCCTGGCCAGTGCTCGATCGCCTCGATGAACGCGTCCTGGACCGCGTCGGCGGCCAGCGCCACGTCGCCGGTCCGCGCGGCCAGCGCCGCGGTGATCCTGGCCGCCTCCTCGCGGTAGATCCGGTCGAGGTCCGGGCCGTCCATCGGCGGCAGGCTCAGGCCCCGGTGAACCTCGGCGGGCGCTTCTCCAGGAACGCGGCGATCCCCTCCGCGAAGTCGCCGGAGCCCGCCGTCTCCCGCTGGATGCCGGCCTCGAACTCCAGCTGGGCCGGCATCTGCTCGTACATCCAGCGGTTCAGCTGCCGCTTGGTCCCCGCGTACGACCTGGTCGCGCCGTTCGCGAGCCGGTCGAGGAGGTTGTCGGCCTGGGCGTCGAACTCCTCGTCCGGCCAGACCCTGTTGATCAGGCCCCAGTCAAGCGCCGTCCGCGCGTCGACCCGCTCCCCCAGCATGGCCATCTCGGCCGCGCGGGTGAAGCCGACCCGGGACGGGACGAACAGCGACGAGCCGCCGTCCGGCACCAGGCCGATGTTGACGAAGGCGAGCAGGAAGTAGGCGGACTCTTTCGCTACCACCAGGTCACAGGCCAGCGCGAGGGACAGCCCGATGCCCGCCGCCGGGCCGTTGACCGCGGCGAGCACCGGCTTGTGCATCGTGCGCAGACCGGTGATGACCGGGTGGTACTGCTCGGTCAGCCGCCGGTAGGGGTCCATCCGGCCGCCCTCGTCCCGGTCCGGGTCCTTGAGGTCGGCGCCGCTGGAGAACGCGCGGCCCGCCCCGGTCACGGCGAGCGCGCGGACGCCGGGGTCCTGCGCTGCCTCTTGTATCGCTGCGAGTAGGTCGGCGGCGAACTGGGCGTTCCAGGCGTTCATCCGCTCCGGGCGGTTGAGCACGAGTTTCGCGCCGGCGCCCCTGCGGTACACGTTGACCGTCTCATACTGGCGGTAGAGCTCTTCGTCACTCACGCCGGTCATGCTAACAGGGCGTGCTTTTCGCAGGGGAGAACGCGGTCTAGGTGAACGGAACCCGGAAGCTGCCCAGGCAGCTGTACGAGACCGAGCTGTACCGGCTGCAGGGCGAGCTGGTCAAGATGCAGGAGTGGATGCGCGCGTCGGGCGCCAGGATCGTGGTGATCTTCGAGGGCCGCGACGCGGCCGGCAAGGGCAGCACGATCAAGCGGGTCACCGAGTACCTCAACCCGCGGGTCGCCAGGATCGTGGCGCTGCCCGCGCCGACCGAGCGGGAGCGCACGCAGTGGTACTTCCAGCGCTACGTCGACCACCTGCCCGCCGCGGGCGAACTGGCCCTGTTCGACCGGTCCTGGTACAACCGGGCCGGGGTGGAGCACGTGATGGGGTTCTGCACCAAGGACGAGTACAGCAGGTTCCTGCACCAGTGCCCGATCTTCGAGCGGCTGCTCGTCGAGGACGGCATCCTGCTGCGCAAGTACTGGTTCTCGGTCAGCGACGAGGAGCAGCAGCGCCGCTTCAGGTCCCGGCTGGAGGATCCGATGCGCCGGTGGAAGCTCTCGCCGATGGACCTGGAGTCGATCACCAGGTGGGAGGACTACTCGCGGGCCAAGGACGAGATGTTCGTGCACACCGACATCCCGGAGGCGCCCTGGCACGTGGTGGAGAGCGAGGACAAGCGGCGGTCCAGGATCAACATGATCGCGCACCTGCTGTCCAGCATCCCCTACCTCGACGTGCGGCCGCCGGGGCTGAAGCTGCCGCCGCGCCCGCCGTCACGCGGCTACGTGCGCGTGCCCAGGGACATGCAGGCCTATGTCCCGGACCACGCGGCCTCGCTCGGTACCTCCTGAAGATTTTTTACCGAACGGGCAGTGGTATCCGCGCCGCGGACGTGCCGAGGCCGGTGGGTTGCAGGGAGAAGCCCAGGTGGGTCCTGCGCAGCTCGGTGTCGGTGTAGCGGGTCGTCTTGGCGTGCCATTGCAGCAGGCCTGCCGTCCAGTCGCGGATCCTGGCGACGTGCCTGGTCAGCGCCTCGCGGGCGGTGTTGCTCAGGCCTCGTTCGGCACAGAGCTGGGGAAGGCCGACGGCGGCCAGGTGCTCGAACTGGTGCATCCGCTCGGCCATCAGGTGGGCCACCAGGTCGGCCGCGGCCCACCGGTCGATGTCGAGGAAGTGCTCCACGACCAGGACCATGTTGTGCAGCTCGCCCTCGAACTGGATCTCCTTCTGGTAGGAGTACAGGTCGTTGGCGAAGCCCGCGTAGTCCTGCGCGGCGGTCTCGAGCTCGCGCAGCACGCCGGTGGCGTAGAGCTCGGGCGGGACGTCGTCGGTTCTCGCGTCTCCCATCCGGCTCAGCAGCATGGTCAGGTCCGAGCCGAACGTCTTCCTGCGCATCTCCACGTAGTCGATCGGGTCGGGGATGCGGTTGGCGGCCTGGTTGGCCAGCTCCCACAGCCAGCTTTCGGTCATCCCGACGACGGCCGCGCGGAACTGCTCTCGCTGCGGCGCGTCCATCGTGATGGCGGTGCGGCGCCACAGGTCCGCCAGGCCGCGCTCCAGCGCGCTGACCGGGTCCGGGGTTGTCGCCTCTTCCGGCGGCATGAACAGGGCGAGCCGGTGTACGCAGGCCCGGGCGCCGGCCAGGTCCCTCTTGGCCCCGAACGCGAGCGGGAAGAAGTCGTCGCCGTAGGTGCCCCAGCTCAGCCAGTCGGTGCCGAGGATGATCTCGTCGGCCCGGCCGTCCGGGTTGATCATCGCCGCGCAGTGCGCGAAGTCGAAGCCGCGGAACTGGCGTTCCTCCCACACCGCCTCGCTGAACAAGCCCATCGCCTCGGCCCAGCGGCAGGCGTGCTCGCGCGCGGCGGCCAGGTGCGGGCTGGTGCGGAACCGGGAGGGCAGGTAGAGGGGCGGCGGTATCAGGTGGCCGACCGGCGCGAACGGCAGGTAGGAATGCTGTCTGACGCGGTGGGCGAGGCCGGTTTCCCTTGCCGTGTTGTCCGTGGCCTTGGCGTAGCGGCTGCTTGTGGCGTGCCATTCGTGCCCGCCCGCCTGCCAGTCCTGCAGGCCCTTGGCGTAGGCCAGCACCGCGGACGCCTCCTGCGGGGTGGCCGCCCGGTCGACGAGCAGCGCGGGCACCTCGGCGAGCGCGGTGTGCTCGAACTGCTGCAGCCGGGAGGTGAGAAGGTCGCCCACCAGGTCAGCGGCGCGCTGGGTAGGGCAGTCGAGGAATTTCTCGAAGACCAGGACCGCGTTGGAGTTCTCCCCCTCGACGCCGACCTCCCGCTGGTAGGAGAACAGGTCGTTGCGCAGGTGCACGGCGTCCGCGAACGTGTCCCCGAGCACCCGCAGCGGCCTGGTCCCGGCCAGCCTGGCGGGTATCTCGGCGCCGGCCGCGTACTCGACCAGGTTCGCCGACCACGGCGCCCCGCCGACCCGCCGGCGCATCTGCACGTACTCGATCGGGTTGGCGACCCGGCCCGCGTCGATGTTCTCCAGCTCCCACATCGACTCGACCATGAGGTTGTGCGTGCTGGCGGTGAAGCGCTCGCGCCAGCCGTCCGACATGGCGGGAATCGTGCGCCGCCAGAGGTCGTTCAGGCCGGCCTCGGCCGGGTTGTTTGGCTCTGGCGGCTCCTCTGATTCGTCGGTCATGAACTTTTCGAGGCTTTCCAGGTACGCCCTTGCGCCTTTCAGGTCGCGGGCGTACTTGAACGTCTCGAGGAAATGGTCGTCGAAGAAGAACACCCAGACGTACCAGTCGGTGATCACCTCGAGCGCCCGGGCGTCGCAGTCGGGGTGGGTGTACGCGCACATCAGCGGGTAGTCCATCGCGGCAAGCTCGGGCTCGGTCCAGACCACCCCGCCGCCCGGCTTGGGGGCCGTCAGCATGCCCATCCGGTGAGCCCATGCCGCGGCGTGTTCCCGGGCACGGTCCAGGTTTGGGTTAAGCCG
>JASHTQ010000397.1 GCA_030040475.1 Streptosporangiaceae bacterium | reverse complement strand
GAGCCGGTGGACGAGGTCAACGTGCTGGTGCCCGACGACTACGTCGGCGCGGTCATGTCCGACCTGTCCTCGCGCCGCGGCCGGGTGCTCGGCACCGAGCCGGTAGGGGTGGGCCGCACCCTGGTCAAGGCGGAGATCCCGGAACTCGAGATCGTCAGGTACGCCATCGACCTGCGTTCGGTCTCCCACGGCACGGGCTCCTTCACCCGCAACTACCTGCGCCACGAACCCCTCCCCTCCCACCTGGCCGCCAAGGTGGCCGCCGACTCCAAGCCGGCCTAGCCGATCTTGGTGAGGTAGTGGGTGTGGCACCGCGTACCTAATCCGGTATGCAGTGTGGCACCCACTACCTGCGGGCTTCGGGGTGCTGGGGCTAACGGGGCCAGTGAGGCTGCTGGTGCCGACTAGGCCGGCCAGGCGTCTGCGAGGATCTTGCGGGTGTCGGCGAGGAGCTGGGGGAGGACTTTCGTGCGGGCGGTGACGGGCATGAAGTTGGTGTCGCCGCCCCAGCGGGGGACAACGTGCTGGTGGAGGTGGGCGGCGATGCCGGCGCCTGCCACCCCGCCGAGGTTCATGCCGATGTTGAAGCCCTGCGCGCCGGACGCCTTGCGCAGGGCGCGGATGGCGCGCTTGGTGAACTCGGCGAACTCGTCCGTTTCCTCGGGCGTCAAGTCGGTGTAGTCGGCCACGTGCCGGTAGGGGCAGATCAGCACGTGGCCGCTGTTGTAGGGGTACAGGTTGAGCACCGCGTAGACGAGCCGGCCGCGGGCGACGATCAGGCCGTCCTCGTCGCTCAGCTTGGGGGCCAGGTCGAACGGGCAGTCCTCCTCGTCGCCGGAACCTGACGGCTTGTTCTCGCCCTTGATGTAGGCCATCCGGTGCGGCGTCCACAACCGCCCGAACGAGTCGGGGACTCCGGTGAAGACGTCCTCCGGAGGCGGCTGATCCGTGTCGGGCACGGGGCTACACCTGGACGCGGTCGCGCACCGCGGTGACGATCTCCGCCACGGCGTCGGCCACCGGGACGCCGTTGCGCTGCGACCCGTCCCGGTAGCGGAACGAGACCGCCTCCGCCGCCATGTCGTCGTCGCCGGCGATCAGCATGAACGGGATCTTCTGCCGCTGCGCGGTCCTGATCTTCTTCTGCATCCTGTCGTCGCTTGCGTCGACCTCGACCCTGATGCCCTGCTCGCGCAGGGTCGCCGCGACCTTCTCCAGGTAGGGCACGTGCGCGTCGGCGATGGGGATGCCGACGGCCTGCACCGGCGCGAGCCAGGGCGGGAACGCGCCCGCGTAGTGCTCGAGCAAGATGCCGAAGAACCGCTCGATCGAGCCGAACAGCGCCCGGTGGATCATGTAGGGCCGCTGCCTGCTGCCGTCGGCCGCCTGGTACTCCAGGTCGAACCGGACAGGCATCTGCAGGTCCACCTGCAGGGTGGACAGCTGCCAGCGCCGCCCGATCGCGTCCTTGACGTGCACGTCGATCTTGGGCGCGTAGAAGGCGCCCTCGCCCTCGGCGACCACGTAGGACAGCCCGGAGGCGTCGAGGGCGTGCCGCAGCGCCGCCTCCGCCTGCGCCCACTCGGCCAGCTCGCCGACGTACTTGTCCGGCCGGGTGGACAGCTCGGCCTCGAACTCGGTCAGCCCGTAGTCCCGCAGCAGCCCGACCACGAAGGCGAGCAGGGACGCGAGCTCGCCAGGCAGCTGCTCGGGGGCGCAGAAGATGTGCGAGTCGTCCTGGGTGAAGCCGCGGGCCCGGGTCAGGCCGTGCACGACGCCGGACTTCTCGTACCTGTACACGGTGCCGAACTCGAACAGCCGCAGGGGCAGCTCGCGGTAGGACCGGCCGCGCGATGCGTAGATCAGGATGTGCATCGGGCAGTTCATCGGCTTCGGGTAGTAGGTCGCGCCGTCAAGCTCCATCGGCGGGAACATGCCGTCGGCGTACCACTCCAGGTGCCCGGAGGTGACGAACAGGTCCGCCTTGGTCAGGTGCGGGGTGTTCACGAACTCGTAGCCGGCCTCCTCGTGGCGGCGGCGCGAGTAGTCCTCCATCACCCGCCTGATGATCCCGCCCTTGGGGTGGAAGACCGGCAGGCCGCTGCCGATCTCGACAGGGAACGAGAACAGGTCGAGCTCGGCGCCGAGCTTGCGGTGGTCGCGCCGCTCGGCCTCCGCCATCATCGTCAGGTACTCGTCCTGACGCTGGATGGTCTCCCACGCGGTGCCGTAGATCCGCTGCAGCTGCGGGTTCTTCTCGCTCCCCCGCCAGTACGCGCCGCCGCTGCGCATCAGCTTGAACGCCGGGATCTTCCTGGTATCCGGCAGGTGCGGGCCGCGGCACAGGTCGTTCCAGCACAGCTGCCCGGTGCCCGGGTCCAGGTTGTCGTAGATGGTCAGCTCGGCCCCGCCGACCTCGACCGACTCGCCGTCTTCCGACGACGGGTGCCCCTTGAGCCCGATCAGCTCGAGCTTGTACGGCTCGTCGGCAAGTTCTGCCCTGGCCTCCTCGTCGGTCACCACCCGGCGGGAGAACAGCTGGCCCTGCCTGACGATCTGGCGCATCCTGGCCTCGATCGCCTTCAGGTCGTCCGGGGTGAACGGCTGGTCGACGTCGAAGTCGTAGTAGAACCCGTTCTCCACCGGCGGCCCGATGCCGAGCCTGGCCTGCGGGAACAGCTCCTGCACCGCCTGGGCCATGACGTGCGCGGTGGAGTGCCGCAGGATGTACCTGCCGTCGTCGCTGTCGATGTCGACCGGCTCGACGACGTCGCCGTCTGCCACCCGGTAGGCCAGGTCGCGCAGCTCGCCGTTGACGCGGGCGGCGACGGTGGTACCCCCGGCGGCCAGCCCCGCGGCCAGCGCCTCACCCGCCGTCGTGCCGACCTCGACCACGTGCTCGCGACCTGCGAGGGTGATACGAGGCTGCTGGCTGGACACGGCGTGCTCCCTTGTCGTCGAAACGGAACTGGTTACCCGATGCTATCGGGCCGCAGCCATCTCGTGCGCGCGGGTTATTTCCGGTTGCGGTCGTCGCGGCGCTTGTCGCCCACCAGCCCGGCGCGGCGCAGCGCGTCCGCCATGGCGCCTTCTGGAGCCGCACCCTGACCGCGAGTGGCGGGCCTGGGCGGTGCACCACCTCCCGTTCGGTCGAATGTGCCTGAAGAGCGGGCGGTGCGGTCGCCGGCCGGACGCGGGCCCTCGTCGTCCAGCCGCAGGGTCAGCGAGA
Source organism: Streptosporangiaceae bacterium (assembly GCA_030040475.1). The sequence continues at coordinate 811 of JASHTQ010000397.1, read as the reverse complement.
TCCGGCGGCGGGCCGGGTCGACGGCGAGCACCTTGACCCGCACCACGTCGCCCGACTTGACCACCTCGCGCGGGTCGGACACGAAGTTCTTCGACATGGCGGACACGTGCACCAGGCCGTCGGAGTGCACGCCGACGTCGACGAACGCGCCGAACGCGGCGACGTTGGTCACCACGCCCTCGAGCACCATCCCAGGCGCCAGGTCCTCGAGCTTCTCGATCCCCTCGGCGAACGCCGCGGTGGCGAAGGCGGGACGCGGGTCACGGCCCGGCTTCTCCAGCTCGCGCAGGATGTCGGTGACGGTCGGCAGGCCGAACCTGTCGTCGGTGAACGCCTCCGGGTGCAGGCCGCGCAGCACGGACGTGTTGCCGATCAGGTCGCCCGCGGCGGTCTTGGTCGCGGCCAGGATGCGGCGGACCACTGGGTAGGCCTCCGGGTGCACCCCGGAGGCGTCCAGCGGGTCGCCGCCGCCGCGGATGCGCAGGAACCCCGCGCACTGCTCGAACGCCTTCGGGCCGAGCCTTGCCACCTGCATCAGCTGCTGCCTGGCGGTGAACGGGCCGTCGGAGTCCCTGCGGGCCACGATCGCGGCGGCCAGCCCCGCGGTGACGCCAGAGACCCTGGCAAGCAGCGGCTGCGAGGCGGTGTTCAGGTCCACGCCGACCGCGTTCACGCAGTCCTCCACCACGGCGTCCAGCGACCGCGACAGCTTGCCCTCGGCCACGTCATGCTGGTACTGGCCGACGCCGATCGACTTCGGGTCGATCTTGACCAGCTCGGCAAGCGGGTCCTGCAGCCGCCGCGCGATCGA
>JASHTQ010000396.1 GCA_030040475.1 Streptosporangiaceae bacterium | reverse complement strand
TGCGCGCCATGGTTGATCGCCGAACTCCGACTGGTGGCCACCGACCTCCGCGTTATCGTATGCCTCGGCGGTTTTGCCTGGCAGGCGATGTGGCCGGTGCTGGGCAAATGCGGATTCGCGCTGCCGCGACCGCGACCGGCCTTCGGTCACGGCGCCGAGGTCCGCCTGGAGAGCGGCGCGCGGGAGAGCGGCGCGCGAGAGGACGGCGGGCGGGAAAGCGTACTGCTCGTCGGCTGCTATCACCCGAGCCAGCAGAACACGTTCACCGGCCGCGTCACTGCGGGAATGTTGGATGCAGTATTCACTCGGGTCCGGACGCAGGCGGGACTCGATGGTCCGGGCGCACCCGTCCGGTTACCTTAAGTAATGTCGATCATGTAATTAACTACGCTCTGCATTTCTCCCCGAAAACGGCGACCTGCATGTGCAAAATTATGCGAAGAGGTCTTTGTTACCGCTCGGCTAAGCAATTGCGTGAGCGGTATTATGGGGCCGCCCCCGTAGCCCAAGGGAAGAGGCCGGCCCCCTAAAAGGGTCCCCAGTGTCGGTTCGACTCCGACCGGGGGCACTCACAAAAGTCCCAGGTCAGTAAGCTCGATTGGCTAAGACAGTCCCACCTGAAACATCGGGCCCAAAGATTCACGCCCGGTTCGCCTCAGCCCGCCCGGCTGGCTTCTTCGCGTACTATCGCACCGAGAGGCTGGCTGCAGCCGTTCGCGAGAGTTTATACCGACATATAAGTCTGCATAGTCTGTTAAATCCTGATATGTCGGCTCCTGGTTTCCGCGGCTATCCGATTGGGCCGGGCAGAGTGCGGCACCGCACGGCATTGCGGAGGAGGCACTTGCCGCAGAACCGGTACGCGGGTAACCCGAGAAACCCCGTGACCAGCGGGAAGGCAAACCGACCAGACCGCGCGCGGCGATTGATCCGGTCGGGCGCCGGTCAGGCGCCGTTTAGGCGCAGGCGCCGACGCATCTCGTACTCGTGCACGATCGCGTAGGCGTAGCCATGGGAGATGCCGGCGTCGTCGGCCAGCCAGTGCGCGCGCTCCTCGCGGCGCAGGAACGCGGGGCCAGATTCAAGACGGCTGAACCACTCAGCAAGGTCGCGTCCGGTTACGACCGGAATGCGCGCGATGAGGCTACTGTGCAGATGCGGTGAGTGGATCAGCGACAACTGGCACCTCCATGAGATCTCCTCTTGTCCTGAGACTGCACTACCGGAGCCTGCCTGGCAACCCCCCGGCGTTACCCGAATTTAACTGAGCCGTTCAAAGATCATCGCCATGCCTTGGCCGCCGCCCACGCACATGGTTTCCAGGCCCGTGGTCGCGTCGTGGAACTGCAGGCTGTTCAGCAGGGTCGTGGTGATACGTGCCCCGGTCATGCCGAACGGGTGCCCGACAGCGATCGCCCCCCCGTTCACGTTGAGCTTGGCGAGGTCGATGCCGAGATCGGTGTAGGACGGGATGACCTGCGCCGCGAACGCCTCGTTGATCTCCACCAGGTCGATGTCGGCGATCGCCATCCCGGCCCGGCCCAGCGCCTGCCGGGACGCCGCGACCGGCCCGAGCCCCATGATCTCGGGCGACAGCGCGCTCACCCCCGAGGACACGATCCGCGCCAGCGGCGTGATGCCGAGCTCGGCGGCCTTGACGTCGCTCATCACGACGACCGCGGCGGCCCCGTCGTTCAGCGGACAGCAGTTCCCCGCGGTCACCGTTCCGTCGGGACGGAAGACGGGCTGCAGCGCGGCCACCTTCTCCAGCGTGGTCCCGGCCCGCGGCCCGTCGTCGGCGCTGACCACCGTGCCGTCGGGCAGCGTCACCGGCGTGATCTCCCGCTGCCAGAAGCCATCGGCCAGAGCCTTCTCCGCCAGGTTCTGCGACCGCACGCCGAACTCGTCCTGCTCCAGGCGGGTGACGCCGCGCAGCCCGGCCACGTTCTCCGCGGTCTGGCCCATCGCGATGTAGACGTCGGGCAGCTCCCCGTCCGAGCGCGGGTCGTGCCACACCCCGGTGCCGCCCGCGGCCGCCTTCTCGGCACGCTGCTGGGCCTCGGAGAACACGGGGTTCTGCGTGTCAGGCAGGGAATCGCTGCTGCCCTTGACGAACCTGCTCACGCACTCGACCCCGGCGGAAACGAACACGTCGCCCTCGCCCGCCTTGATCGCGTGGAACGCCATCCGGGTGGTCTGCAGCGACGACGAGCAGTACCTGTTGACGGTGGTGCCGGGCAGGTGATCGTGCCCGAGCAGGACGGCGACCACCCGGGCCATGTTGAATCCCTGCTCGCCGCCCGGCAGCCCGCAGCCCACTATAAGGTCGCCGATGTCGGCCGGGTCGAGCTGCGGCACCTTCGCCAGCGCCGCCGCGACCATCTGGGCAGCAAGATCGTCCGGGCGTATCGCGGTGAGCGAGCCCTTGAACGCACGGCCTATCGGCGACCGCGCGGTCGCGACGATCACAGCTTCGGGCATCTGCACCGGCCTCCTCGCGTAAGGTTCATCCCAGACTAAGAGAGGACAGCCATGCAGGTCTATGACTCGCTCAGCGGGCTGGTGGGGAACACCCCGCTGGTCCGGCTGCGGTCGGTCACCCGGGGGCTCGGCAGCTCCACGGTGCTCGCCAAGGTGGAATACCTCAACCCAGGCGGCTCGGTCAAGGACCGCATCGCGCTGCGGATGATCGCGGCCGCCGAGGCGTCGGGAGAGCTCAAGCCAGGCGGCACGATCGTGGAGCCGACCTCGGGGAACACCGGCGTGGGACTGGCGATAGTCGCGGCGGAACGCGGCTACCGGTGCGTCTTCGTCTGCCCCGACAAGGTCGCCCAGGACAAGATCAGCGTGCTGCGCGCGTACGGCGCCGAGGTCGTGGTCTGCCCGGGCACGGTGGCACCCGATCACCCCGACTCCTACTACAGCGTCGCGCGGCGGATGGCGGCCGAGATACCCGGCGGCTGGCAGCCCAACCAGTACGCGAACCCGGAGAACCCGGCCTCGCACTTCGCGACGACGGGCCCGGAGATCTGGGCGCAGACGGACGGGACCGTCACCCACTTCGTGGCGGGCATCGGCACCGGCGGCACGATCTCCGGCACCGGGCGGTACCTGAAGCAGGTGTCGGGCGGCGCGGTCCAGGTGATCGGCGCCGACCCCGAGGGATCTGTCTACTCCGGCGGATCCGGGCGCCCCTACCTGGTCGAGGGCGTCGGCGAGGACATCTGGCCTGCCAACTACGACAAGTCGATCTGCGACGAGATCATCGCGGTGACCGACGCCGAGTCGTTCGGCATGACCCGCCGCCTCGCCCGTGAGGAGGCGCTGCTGACCGGCGGCTCCTCCGGCCTCGCGGTCGCGGCCGCGCTGCGGGTCGCGGCCGCGGCCGAGACGGGGGCCGGCCCGAGCGCGGTCATCGTGGTCCTGCTGCCCGACGGCGGCCGCGGCTACCTGTCCAAGATCTTCAACGACGAGTGGATGGCCGACTACGGCTTCCTCTCCGCGCAGACCACCGAGCCGCTCGTCGCCGACGTGCTGGCGAGGAAGGAACGCAGCCTGCCCGAACTCGTCCACGTCCACCCGGAGGAGACGGTCGCAGCGGCGATCGCGCTGCTCCGCGAGTACGACGTGTCGCAGCTCCCCGTGGTCAAGGAGGAGCCGCCGGTAATGGCCGCCGAGGTGGTCGGCTCCGTCGTCGAGCGCGACCTTCTCGACGCCCTGGTGACCGGCCGGGCGAAGCCCAACGACCCCGTCGGCGGCCACATGTCCCCCCCGCTGCCCACCGTCGGCTCGGGCGAGCCGGTCTCCCGCGCGGTGCTCGCGCTGGAGAAGGCAGGCGCCGCGGTAGTGCACGTGGACGGCAGGCCGTCCGGCCTGCTCACCCGCCAGGACGTGCTGACCTTCCTGGCCGCCAGCAGCTGACAGATAAGAAGACAAGAAAGGCGTGCTTGATGACCACGCAGGACGGGTTCGAGACGCTTGCCATCCACGCGGGCCAGGAGCCTGACCCGCTGACCGGGGCAGTCGTGCCGCCGATCTACCAGGTGTCCACGTTCAAGCAGGACGGGGTGGGCGGCCTGCGCGGCGGCTACGAGTACTCCCGCTCCGCCAACCCGACCAGGAGCGCGCTGGAGGAGTGCCTGGCCGCGCTCGAGGCAGGCCCGGCGGCACTGGCCTTCGCCTCGGGCATGGCCGCGGAGGACTGCCTGATCAGGACGGTGTGCTCACCCGGCGATCACGTGCTGATTCCCGACGACGCCTACGGCGGTACGTACCGCCTATTCGCCCGGGTGCTGGCCGGCTGGGGGCTGAGCCACGGCGTGGTCTCCATGTCCGACCTCCCGGCCGTGCGCGAGCATCTGGCGCGCCAGCCGGTAAAGGTGATCTGGGCCGAGACGCCGACCAACCCGATGCTGAGCATCGCCGACATACAAGGCCTGGCCCAGGCCGCGCACGAGGTCGGCGCGATGCTCGTGGTGGACAACACGTTCGCCTCGCCGTACCTGCAGCAGCCGCTCACCCTGGGTGCCGACGCCGTGGTCCACTCGACCACTAAGTACCTGGGCGGCCATTCGGACGTGGTGGGCGGCGCCGTGGTGTTCGCCGACCAGGAACTTGCCGACCGGACGGACTACGTCCGCAACGCGACCGGCGGCGTCCCCGGGCCGTTCGACTCGTGGCTGACCCTGCGCGGCATCAAGACGCTGGCGGTACGGATGGACCGGCACAGCCGTAACGCCATGCGGGTCGCGCAGATGCTCGCCGAGCACCCCGCGGTCGCCGAGGTATTCTATCCCGGGCTGCCCACCCACCCCGGCCACAAGACCGCGCTGGAGCAGATGCGCGCGTTCGGCGGCATGGTGTCGTTCCGCATGCTGGCCGGGGAGGAAGCGGCGGTGCGGGCGTGCGGCCGGACCCGCCTGTTCACCCTCGGCGAGTCGCTCGGCGGCGTCGAGTCGCTGATCGAGCACCCGGCCCGGATGACGCACGCGTCCGTCACGGGCTCGCCGCTGGAAGCCCCTGCGGACCTGATCAGGCTGTCGGTGGGCATCGAGGACTGCGACGACCTGATCGACGACCTCCGCCAGGCCCT
>JASHTQ010000395.1 GCA_030040475.1 Streptosporangiaceae bacterium | reverse complement strand
GGCCCGCGTGGAGCCCGTAGCCGACGTTCGCGGCGATCGTGGCGCCGATCCCGGCCAGCAGCATGACCCGGGCCAGCACCGGCACGTCGCGGCCCTGCCGGGAAGCGACCAGCATGGCCGACGACGCGGCGGCGATCAGCCCGTCACCGGCCAGCGGCAGCAGCGCCGCCGAGGCCAAGCCCTGGCCGTTGTCACGGGCGAGGGTGTAGATGTGAGAGTAGGAGTCGCTGCCGGCGAACAGCCCTACAGCCAGCACGATCCCGGTGGTCACCCGCCTGGTGGCGGTGTCGTTCGCGGTCTTGGTCACATGTCCGTCCCGGTGAACTCGGGACCTTAAAACATGAATCCTTGTCCGAGGGCAAGCAAATCAAGAACCGGCTGCACATCGACCTTGCCCCGCCAGCCGACGGGGATCAGGCGGCCGAGGTGCGCCGCCTGCCGGTCCTCGGCGCGCGGCTTGCCGACGTGGGCCAAGATCCTGAGGCGGTCACCTGGGTGGTCTTGGCCGACCCCGAGGGAAACGAGTTCTGCGTGCTCAGCGCGCGCGACTAAGACCCGCCGTCAGTCCAGCCGCGACGCCCGGTGCCGCAGCGCGCGGGCGAAGTCGGCCGCGAACACCGCCGCGTCCGCCTCCGCCAGGCGCGCGCAGGAGATCCTGACACCGGGCGGGGCGGCGATCCGGAACCGTTGTCCTGGGGCGACCGCCCAGCCGGCCGCGGCCAGCGAGGACGCGACGCCGTCCTCGTCGGCGACGGGCACCCAGCAGGTGAAGCCGGATCGGCCGGTCGCGGTGATGCCGTGCCCGCGCAGCGCGGATCGCAGCGCCTCCCGCCTGCGCGCGTACACGTCGGCCGCGATCCGCAGCGTGCGCACGACCGACGAGTCCGCCCACATGTCCGCGACCATCTCCTGCAGCCGGTAACTCACCCAGCCGGTGCCGAGGGCCTGCCGGCCCGCCACCCGGGTGATCGTGGCCTCGTCGCCGGCCAGGATCGCCAGCCGCAGGTCGGGGCCCAGCGACTTGGACACCGAGCGGAGGGTGACCCACCGGTCCCTGCGCCTGGATCCGCCCGGTCCGGCGCAGGCCGAGAAGGCGGGAACGCCGGCCACGGGCCCGGCGTGGTCGTCCTCGATGACCCCGGCGGACGGGTGAGCGCCGAGTACCTCGGCGATCGCCCGGGCGCGGTCGGCGTCCCACGCGGCGCCGGTGGCGGCCTGAGCCCGCGGCGTGAGGATCACCGCGCCGACGCCCCTGGCGAGCGCGGCCGCGAGCTCGCCGGGCCGCATGCCCAGGTCGTCGACCGGGACCGGCACCGCGACCAGGCCCATGGCCGCGAGCAGGTCGAAGGTCACCGCGTGGCCAGGGTCTTCCACGACGACCCGGTCCGAGGGCGTCAGCCAGCTGGCGAGCACCCGCTCGATGCCGTCGAGCGCGCCGCCGGTGACCATGAGGTTGGCCGGGTCGATGCCGTCGGCGGCCAGCGCGGCGGCGGCCAGCCTGCCCAGCCGCGGCGCGACCGGCGCGTCGGCGTACATCCGGGCCGAACGCGCGGCCGGCCGGGCGGGCAGCACGGGCAGCAGATCCGGGTCGGGGCTTCCGGTGATGAGGTCCCGTGTCCACGCGGGGGCGCTCAGGTACACCCGGGTGCTGACCGGGGGCGCGCCGCGGATCCGTGTGCCGCCGCGGCCCGCGCCGGTGGTGATGCCCCGGCGGCGCAGCTCCCCGTACGCGGCCGCCACCGTGGTCGGGCTGACGCCGAGCCGGCCCGCCAGCTCGCGCACCGGCGGCAGCTGATCCCCAGGGGCCAGCTGCCCGCCGCGGACGCCCGCCTCCACGCTGGCCGATATCTCCCTGGCGGTACGCCCACTGGGACGATATTGTGTCAGTATGTTCACAATATGTACTGTAACATTTATCGGCACGCCGGGGGGACCTGCATGCGCGTGAGGATCGGGGAGTACGAGGTCGACGACGACCCGGCCAGGATCGACGCCGCCGCCGCGGTGGCGTTCCTGACCACCGAGGCGTACTGGGCCCGGTGGCGCGGCGCGGACGACATCAAGAAGCAGATTGCGGAAGCCTGGCGGGTGGTCGGCGCCTACGACGAGAAGGGCGCCATGGTCGGCCTCGCCCGCGCCTTCGGCGACGGCGGGTCGGCCTACCTGGCCGACGTCTACGTCCTGCGCGAGCACCGCGGCGCGGGGCTCGGCAAGGCCATCGTGCGGCTGATGATCGAGGACGGCCCAGGCGCCGGCTGGCGCTGGATGCTGCACACCTCCGACGCCCACGGCCTGTACCGCGGCTTCGGCTTCCTGCCCCCCGACGACAGGTTCCTCGAACGGCCCGCGGATACCCCGCGGCGCACCGGGGGTCGTCCCCCCGAGTTGCAGGGCAAGGCGATCCGCCTCGAACCGCTGAGCCACGCTCACGTGCCCGGGTTGCTCGCCGCGGCCGCCGGCGGCGCGGAGTTGTACCGGTGGACCAGCGTGCCGCCGGACGAGGCCGGGATGCGCCGGTACGTGGAGACGGCCGTCGCGGCCGGGGACCGGGGAACCGCCGAGCCGTTCGCCGTGGTCCGCGCGCAGGACGACGCGATCATCGGCTCGACCCGGTTCTTCGACCTGTCCTACTGGCCGTGGCCGGAGCCGCGAACCGCGCCCGACTCGTGCGAGATCGGCTACAGCTGGCTGAGCCCGCTGGCGATCAGGACCGGCGCGAACACCGAGATGAAGCGCCTCATGCTCACGCACGCGTTCGAGGCCTGGCAGGTCAGGTCGGTGTGCCTGCACACCGACGCGCGGAACCAGCGCTCCCGTGACGCGATGGAGCGGATCGGCCTGCACTTCGAGGGCGTCCTGCGCTCGCACCGGCTCGGCGCGGATCTGACGCCCCGCGACTCGGCCCGCTTCAGCGTCACCGCGGCCGAATGGCCGCAGGTCAGACAGCGCCTTGAGGAACTGGCGCGGCGCTATGAGCAAGCCTGACGACGTCCGCCGCGGCGGCGTCGGGCGCCGATGTCAGCCGGGCCTTGGTGCGCCACCAGGCCTGGCCGGCTTCGGGCAGCATGTAGATCGGGTCGTAATAGGGGTACTCGCGGCTGAGCGCTAGCTCGTCGCCGGACTCGATCGCGGTGTGGTAGTTCTTCGTCCAGTACGAGATGCCGCGCTCGGTGTCGTACCTGGCCACCTGGTGCACCCAGCGCTTGCCGACGTAGGGCACGTCGCAGACCATCCGCGGGGTCGCGAACCCGGGCAGGTAGCCCATGATGTCGTGCTGCAGCGACTGGCCCTCGGCCAGCGTCAGCCGCCAGTGCTCGCTGCCGGGGATCATGTCGCACATGTAGAAGTAGTACGGCATGATCGAGGCCCCATCCAGCAGGGCGAAACACAGGTCGAGCAGCGCCGCCGGGCTGTCGTTCACCCCGCGCAGCAGGACGCCCTGGTTGCGCACGTCGCGCACGCCGGCCTCGAGCATCGCCTGCGCCGCGCGGGCCACAAGCGGGGTGACCGACTGGGCCGCGTTCACATGCGTGTGGATCGCGATGTTCACGCCGCGCGAGCGGGCCACCTCGGCCAGCCGGGACATGCCGGCGCGTACCTCGTCGGACAGCCAGTGCTGCGGCAGGCCCATCAGCGCCTTGCTGGCCAGCCTGATGTCCCTGATCGAGTCGATCTCGAGCAGCGCGGCCACGAACGACTCCAGCCGCGGCCACGGCAGGTTCGCCACGTCCCCGCCCGATACCACCACGTCGCGGATGCCGGGCGTGCCGCGCAGGTAGCCGAGCATCGCGCCGAGCCGGTCCTCCCTGGCCAGCGCGAACTTGTGCTTGTCGGTCACCGTCGTCGGGTTGCCGACCAGGTCCATCCGGGTGCAGTGGCCGCAGTACTGCGGGCAGGTCGGCAGCAGTTCGGCCAGCACCTTGGTGGGATAGCGGTGGGTCAGGCCCTCCACCGCCCACATCTCCGCC
>JASHTQ010000394.1 GCA_030040475.1 Streptosporangiaceae bacterium | reverse complement strand
CCACGCTGGCCTGCACCTCGTCGATCGGGCCCGGCGCGACGAACATGGTGACCGGGGCGGCGCTTGCCACCATCAACCGGCTGCCGGTATTGCTGCTGCCCGGGGACGTGTTCGCGACCAGGGTCGCAGATCCCGTGCTGCAGCAACTCGAGCAGCCCGGCGCGCAGGACATCAGCGTCAACGACGCCTTCCGGCCGGTCTCCCGCTTCTTTGACCGCGTCTGGCGCCCCGAGCAGCTGCCCTCGGCGCTGCTCGCCGCCATGCGAGTGCTGACCGACCCGGCGGAGACCGGCGCGGTGACCCTGGCCCTGCCGCAGGATGTCCAGGCCGAGGCGTACGACTGGCCCGTCGAGCTGTTCCGCGAGCGAGTCTGGCACATCCCGCGCCTGCCGCCGGATCCCGGGGCGCTGGAAAGGGCCGCGGAGCTGATCCGCTCGGCGCGGCGACCGCTGATCGTGGCCGGCGGCGGGGTCATCTACTCCGAGGCCACCGGGATCCTGCGGGCGTTCGCGCACGCCTTCGGCATCCCGGTCGGCCAGACCCAGGCCGGCAAGGGGACCATGCGCTCGGACGACCCGCTCTGCCTGGGCGCGGTCGGCGCGACCGGGACGACGGCCGCCAACGAGATCGCCGCGCAGGCCGACGTGGTGATCGGCATAGGCACCAGGTGGAGCGACTTCACCACGGCCTCCCGCACGATCTTCGCCGATCCGCGGGTGCGCTTCGTCAACATCAACGTGGCCGCGTTCGACGCCGCCAAGCAGTCCGCCGTCGCGGTCGCCGCCGACGCGGCCGCCGCCCTAGGGGCGCTGTCCGGGGCGCTGGCCGGGTGGTCCGCCGACCCGGCGAACCGCGACCGGGCCGCGGAGCTCGCGGCCGGCTGGCAGGCGGCGGTGCAGGCCGCCTACGACACCAGGCACCAGCCGCTGCCGGCGCAGGCAGAGGTCATCGGGGTGGTCAACGAGGTGGCCGCGGACACCGACGTGGTGCTGTGCGCGGCCGGCTCAATGCCCGGTGACCTGCACAAGCTTTGGCGCACCCGGGACCCGGGCGGGTACCACGTGGAATACGGGTACTCGTACATGGGCTACGAGATCGCGGGCGGGCTCGGGGCCAAGCTTGCCGCTCCCGAGCGCGAGGTCTTCGTCATGGTCGGCGACGGCTCCTACCTGATGATGGCCGGCGAGCTTGTCACCGCCGTGCAGGAAGGGATCAAGCTCGTCGTGGTCTGCGTGGACAACCACGGGTTCGCCTCGATCGGCAACCTGTCGGAGTCGGTCGGCTCGCAGCGGTTCGGCACCAGCTACAGGTTCCGCGGCCCCGACGGCCGGCTCGACGGCGGCTACCTGCCCGTCGACCTGGCGGCCAACGCCGCCAGCCTCGGCGTGGACGTGCTGCGCGCGAAGTCGACCGAGGAGTTCCGGCAGGCCCTGGTCAGGGCGCGGGCATCGGACCGGACCACGCTCGTGCACATCGAGACGGACCCGCTGCTGCCCGCCCCGTCCAGCGACGCCTGGTGGGACGTGCCGGTAGCCGAGGTGGCCTGCCTTGACAGCACCCGGGAGGCCCGGGCCGCCTACGAGAAGGCCAGGGCGCGCCAGCGGCCGTACCTGTAGCGCCGGTGCCGGCCGGCCTCAGCTAAGGAGCGAGATCATGACCGGACCGATGCGGCTGCCGGGCTTTGAGTACCGCCGCATGGACGTCGAGGGCACCGGAATCAACTGCGCCATCGCGGGCTCGGGCCCGCCGTTGCTGCTGCTGCACGGCTATCCGCAGAACCACATCATGTGGCGGCACGTGGCACCCGACCTGGCCGGCGACCATACGGTCGTGCTGGCCGACCTGCGCGGCTACGGCGACTCCGCAAAGCCGGACCCGGACCCCGCCGGACTCGCCTACTCCAAGCGATCCATGGCCCGCGACCAGGCCGGCCTGATGCGCCAGCTCGGCTTGTGGCCGTTCCAGCTGATCGGCCACGACCGCGGAGCCCGGGTCGGGCACCGGCTGGTCCTGGACCACCCCGGCGCGGTCAGCAGGCTCGCCGTGCTGGATATCGTGCCGACCAGGCACGTCCTGCATAACGTGACCCGGGCCATGGCGACGGCGTATTACCACTGGTTCTTCCTGGCCACCGGGCACGGCATACCCGAGCGCCTGATCGGCGCCGACCCGGCGTTCTGGCTCCGGTCGCTGATCGGCCCGCTGCTCGCAGAGGGAGCGAGCATCGAGCCGGACGCGATGCAGGACTATATCCGCTGCTTCAGCGACCCGGGGACGATCGCTGCCTCATGCGCGGACTACCGCGCGGCGGCGAGCACCGATCTCGCACACGACGACGAGACCTTTGCCACCGGGCAGCGGATCGACTGCCCGGTGCTCGCGGTGTGGGGGACGCAGGGATTCGTCGGCCGGGCCTACGAGCCGCTCGGCGTGTGGCAGCAGTACGCCGCCGACGTCCGCGGCACCGCGCTGCCCGCCGGCCACTTCCTGCCCGAGGAGGCGCCCGCCGAGGTCACCGCCGCGCTACGCGACTTCCTCGACTAGCGCCGCCGGCCGCGAGGCTAGCGTGGCGCATCGCCCATGCGGTACTGGTGCGTGTGGTCGTCGAGCCGGGCCTTGAGGTCGTCGTCGAGCACGAGGTCGGCGGCGGCCAGGCTGGCGTCGAGCTGTTCCGGCCTGCTGGCACCGATGATCGGCGCGGTGACGGCCTTGTTCGCCATCACCCAGGCGACCGAGAGCGTGACCAGGTTCACCCCGGCCTGCTTGGCCAGCTCGCGGAGTTCCTCGACCGTGTCGAACTCGGGGTCATGCCAGTAGCGCTCCTGGTACATGCCCCCGGCGGTGCCGAGGGTGAAGCGAGTGCCGTCCGGAGGCGGCGCGGACCGGGAGTGCTTGCCGGACAGCAGGCCGCCCGCGATCGGGTTGTAGGGGATGACGCCGACGCCCTCTTCCAGGCAGAACGGGAGCATCTCCCGCTCGATCTGGCGGAAGAGCAGGTTGTACCTGGGCTGGACGGAGTCGAAGCGGGCCAGCCGCAGCGTCTCGCTGCGGCCGATCGTCCGCACGAGCTGGTAGGTCAGGAAGTTCGAGCAGCCGGTGTAGCGGACCTTGCCGGAGCGGACGAGATCATCGAGGGCGCCGAGGGTCTCGTCGATCGGCGTCTCGCGGTCGTATCCGTGCAGCTGGTACAGGTCGATGTAGTCCGTCTGCAGGCGCCGCAGCGATGCGTCGATCGCGGCCATGATGTGCTTGCGGGAGTTGCCCGCGTCGAACGGCGCCGGGCCGGTCGGGGCAAAGCACTTGGTGGCCACGACGAACCGGTCCCGCTTGCCTCGCAGCCAGCGACCGAGAATCTCCTCGGTGATGCCCCTCGTGCTCAGGTCCCCGCCGAGCGGATAAGCGTCCGAGCTATCGAGGAAGTCGATGCCGCCCTCGGCGGCCCGGTCGAGAATGGCGACGGCGGTGCTCTCATCGGACTGCAGACCGAAGGTCATCGTGCCGAGGCAGAGCCTGGAAACCTGCAGGCCGGTTCGGCCGAGTCTGGCGTGTTCCATGACAGCACGCTATCGCCCGGGGTCCCGGGCTGTGACGTGGCCGTCGATACGGCGCAGCCGCTGCCTGGTTACCAGGTCGTCGACGAGAGAGGCGGACCAGTACCAGGGCCAGGAGAACCAGCGCCGCAGTCCGGTTTCGGGCGCCACGACCGCCGCGCTCACCGCGGCTGCGGTCAGGTCGGCGAGCGCGGCGGCCGGATCCCTGTCGCCCTGGTCCTGGCCGCCGAGCGGGTAGGCCTGATCCCAGCGCATCAGCTCGCTGGCGTGTGAGTGCCCGTCGTCCCCCGTCATCAGCGGCGAGCGCGCGACGATCGCGCCGCACCGCTGCAGTGGCGCCCGCAGCGCGTTCAGTTCCTGCCGCTTGAGGCCGAGTTCGGCGCGCAGGTCCTCGATGCTGGACGGCCCGGTCGTGGCCAGGTGATCGAGCAGCCGCGCCCAGCCACGATCCTCGCCGCGCATCCGGGCGATCTCCGCCCGGCAGATCGGGTCGAGCAGCCTCGCCACCTGGCCGGATACCAGCAGGTTCTTGCCACGGTGGACGGCTGTGACCAGGTATCCGCGCTCGGCAAGTTCGCCGAACCACGGCCACTTGGTCGCGGGCCAGGTCGCGAACCCGGGGCTACCCGGCTGATACGGATCCTCGTGGCACGCCTCGTACAGGCTCGGCAAGGCACAGTCGGCGGTGCGAGTTAGCAGCCCGCGGTCGAGCAGGAACTCCTCGGCCTCGGCCAGGGACCGCAGCGCCCGGTCGGGGGTGAGGCGGCAGCGGAAGGCTCGCTGCTCGAGGAGATCGGCCAGTGACTCCACGGTCCTATCTTCTCGCGCTTCTCGCGCGCGGAGGCAGCGGTGGTCAGGCGCCGGCGGTCTACGGGCCCGGCCCGCCGCTCGTGATTAGCCGGCGCTGCCGGTGCCGAATTTCAGCACGAACGGTGTCCGGCCGCTGTCGGCAAGCCTATTGCGCCAATCAGAGCCGGCAACCATCGCGGCAGCCTGAGCGGTCTGCTGGTCGCCGTAAAGCCGCTTGGCCTGAAGTATGGTGCCCAGCAGGGCAGTGGCCAATTCGATCGTCCTCTTCCCGGGCAGCGCGAACGGCCGATATTTCCAGTTTTCATCCGCGACGTACGGGTCGGTGATCAGGAGACCGGCATCCTGGCTTGACAACGCGATCGCCTTGCTGTGTCCATCGAACTCCGCCAAGTCGGTGACCAGGTCGAACAGGAACGCGTACGTGCCGCTGAACGACTTGAGCTTTGGCCCGCCCTTTGTCGCGGTGAGAATCCGGTTCTTCGGTCCGCTCCCCGTGACCGTGCCCCGCAGGAACCGGTCGGTCAGCAGCAGGTAACCCTGGCCCACGGCGATAGAACCCCGGTTGCTGCCGCCAAATCTGCCGGACACGTCGAGATCCGGCGAGTGCCATCTGCCGACTATCCGCTCGGTTGAATCGGCCGCGTCGGGGCGGCGGTAGCTTTCCAGGCTGTAGGTCACCGCGAGCCGACCGTTCACCAGGCGATTACCATCGCCACGGAAAAGCCCGCCAACCGGAGTATCGGAGGCTTTATAGAAAACCGCCTTACCCATTCTGGACCCCCCAGACCCGCCGCATCGGACACGTAAGGTCCAGATGCTACCTCAGTAGCACAAGTCCCTCACGTCCTTCTCGGCGATTACATGGCGGACGACGACCCGGACGGGCTGGCCGGGCGGTCGATGGCGGCAGCCCGCTCAGGCGAGCAGGTAGTACACCTCGGTTTGCAGTTCCGCCGGGTCCTCACGCCAGTCGCCGTATATCTCCCACCTCGGGCCTGCCAGCGGCCTGCCCTGTTCGGCGCACCACCGGCTCACCCTGTCGTGGGCCGCGCCGAGTTGCTCGTACGGTCCGCGGTGGACGGTCCAGGCAACCTCCCCCGCGGGCAGGAACGATTCGACCACCGGCCCGTCTAGGACGCTTGGCCTGATCAGCTCCACGCCGACCTCGACGTGCGGGACATCGTCCAGGTAGAGCATCACGTTGCAGCCCTGCCTGGCCGCACCGTTACGGGCCAGGCAGGCATACACCTCGTCGAGCATCGGCTTCCACCGCCGAGGGAATTCCGCCCACGTGGTCGCCGCCGCCACCACCGCCGTGGGACGGGCGGTCACCGTCTGCACCGTAACCACGGGATCCATGGCACCCTTCCGTCCCGGCTCGCCGCCTGCGCCTGTCCATAGTGCCGCAGGCCCACCCGCGGGCGAGGCCGTTTGCGGGGCAGCGGACGCACCAGCGTGAACGGGTGCGAGTGGGTCAGGAGTTCGCGCCGGGGGCAGTGAGCAGGAAGGCACCCTGGCCGAGGAAGAGGCTGGCGCGCAGCCCGGTCCCGTTCACCCGCGCGGTGCCGACGTGCATCGGGCTCCCGGCCGAGCCGCCCCAGTCCCAGTAGACGTTGCTGTCGTCCGCGGCCAGGTTGAACGGGCCCTGGTTGGAGCGGATGTTGAGCCAGGTGTCGCTCGCGCCGGTTCCCTGCAGCGTCGCGCGGCCCACGTGGCTGGCCAGTTCCGCCCAGTACAGGTGGTTGTTACCGACTGCCAGCCCCTGCGGGCAGGACTGCGCCGGGAGCCTGATGAACGACAGGTCCAGGGCGCCGCCACCGATGTTCACCCGGGAGATCTCGTTGTCCTGGCAGCGGCTGAAGAACAGGTGCTGCCCGTCGGTCGCCAGCCCCTCGGCGATACCGCCGCCGTTCTCTTCCGGCGGCACGACGAAGTGCCTGGTCAGTTGCGTGCCGTTGGGGCGGACCCGGCCGATCGCGTGCTGGTCGGCCCAGAAGAGCCAGCCGTGCGCGGCGACCAGCCCCACCGGGAAGGACAGGTTCCCTACCAGCGTGTGCGCGACCGGCGTGCCGCTGAGCGTGGCGTAGTCAAGTGATCCGCCCAGCCCGGCCTGTGTCACCCAGAACAGGCGGTTACCTGAGGTCGCGATCCCGGTCACGCTGACATTGCCGACCTTGACGACGCGCTGTGCCTTCCCGCCGGCCAGCGGGTCCCGCATGATGTACTCGCCGGAGACGTAGTACAGGCTCCCCGGGTTCGGCGCGCTGAGCTCCGTCCTCACCTGGGTCCGGCCGGCCGTGCCGGCCGTGCCGGCCGTCTGGCCCGCGGCGGCGCCGGCACCGGCCAGCGCGGTCGCGGCCCCGGCTATCGCCAAGGCCCCGGCGGCCATGACCACACGCGTCTTGTTCAGCCTCATCAGACAACTCCTTAGGCAATCTGGACTCCCCCGTCCACCTGATCAGAGGGAGATCCCCGTCACTCGATACTTCGTACCTGCCGCCGCGCTGGATTAGCGTGCTAGGTTACGGTTCCGCATCGGCGCATGTCGCCGCCAGGCCATTTGCCCAGACGGGAGAGATGACGATCGTGGCTCGGGAAGCCCTGCTGGTCATGGACGTGCAGAACGGCGTGGTCGGACGGTTCGGCGACTCCCCCGCGCTGCTGGAGACACTGGGATCCGCGGTGCAGGCGGCCCGCGGCTCCGGCGTGCCGGTGATCTATGTCCGGGTAGCGTTCCGGGACGGCACTCCTGAGATCAGCCCGAACAACCGCACCTTCTCCGCCCTGGCCGCTTCCGGCCTCGGCGAGACCGACGCGTCCACCCAGATCCACCCGGCGGTCGCGCCGGAGCCCGGCGACATCATCGTCACCAAGCGCCGGGTGAGCGCGTTCTCCGGCAGCGACCTGGAGGTGATCCTGCGCTCCCTCGGCGTCGGCTCCCTCACGCTGACCGGCATCGCCACCAGCGGCGTCGTGCTGTCCACCCTGCGCCAGGCCGCGGACATGGACTACCGGCTGGCCGTGCTGCGGGACGGCTGCGCCGACAGGGACCCGGAGGTCCACCAGGTGCTCATGGACAAGGTGTTCCCGCGCCAGGCCGAGGTCCTCAGCACCGCCGACTGGATCAGCCGGTGCGGTCAGGGAGCCGGGGGCGCCTAGGCCCGCGGCTCAGGCCTGCTCCGATACCTGGTCGCGCCAGGAATGGCGGGGCTGGTAGCCGAGCACCTCCCTGGCCTTGTCGATCGCCAGCAGCGTGCCGAACTCCGCCACGTCGCGGGTCAGCTTGACGCCGGGGAACACCTCGGCAAGCAGGTCCGCCGACGGGCGGTTCATCACCGTGTCGGCGGCCGCGATGATGAAGGCCGGGTTACCCGCGACGGCCTCGGCCGGAGCCTCGAGCGCCAGCCTGCAGGACACGGCCACGTCCCGCTCGTCGACATATCCCCACAGGTTCCACTTGCGCGCGGCCGGGTCGGCCCAGTACCCGGGAAACTCCTCGTACCAGGCCGGCTCCATGATGTTGGAGAAACGCAGCGCGACGAACGGGATCCCCGACCACTGCGCGATGTGCCCCGCGATCGTCTCGCTGGCCACCTTGGACAGCGCGTACGTCGTCGTCGGCACCGGGTAGTGGTCCTCGTCGACCGGCGCGTACCGCGGCGGCACGTCGAACGGCAGCCCGAGCGTGGTCTCGCTTGACGCCCACACCACCCGGCTCAGGCCCAGGCTCGCGGCCGCCTGGAAAACGTTGAAGTTCATGGTGATGTTGGAGTTGAACGTGACCGCCGGCGGGTAGAGGCCGGGCGCCGGGATGTTGGCCATGTGCACGACGGCATCGGCGCCGGCGAGCGCCTCCAGCGCCTGGCCGTAGTCGGTCAGGTCGGCGCGGACCGCCCCTTCCTCCATGTCGGCCCTGGTCGCGGCGACGTCGGTCGGCGCCACCTCGTAGCCGTGCGCAAGCAGTTCCCTGACCACCGCCCGGCCCGCCTGCCCGCTCGCCCCGGTCACGCAGATCCGCTCTGCCATCACAGTCCTCTCGCCTCGCCGACGTCTACGGGCACCAGGCTGGCACATCCGAGGGCACGGCGTAGGGTCAGCTGTCGTGTCCGATCGTGAGCTGGTGGTTCTCGGTACCGCGAGCCAGGCGCCCACCCGCCGCCGCAACCATAACGGCTACTTCCTGCGCTGGGATGGCGAGGGCCTGCTGTTCGATCCCGGCGAGGGAACGCAGCGGCAGATGCTGTTCGCCGGCGTCACGGCGAGCCAGATCACCCGCATCTGCATCACCCACTTTCACGGGGATCACTGCCTGGGCCTGCCCGGCGTGCTGCAGCGGATAGCCCAAGACCGGGTGCCGCACGCGGTGGAGGTGTGCTTTCCGGCGGAGAACCGGGACGTGTTCGGGCGGCTGCGGCACGCGGCCCTGTTCCGCGACGTGCTGAACCTGGCCGAACGGCCGGTCGACGGATCGGGCCCGGTAGCGACCGCCCCGTCGTTCCGGCTAGAGGCCCGGTCGCTGTCGCACGGCGTGCCGTGCGTGGGCTACCGGCTGGTCGAGCCGGACGGGCGCCGGATGCTCGCCGACAGGCTCGCCGCGCTGGGCGTCACGGGACCCGACATCGGGCGCCTGCGGCGCGAGGGCCGGCTAGAACTCGACGGCCGCGACGGCCATGACGGCCCTGGCGGCCGGGTGGTGACCGTCGAGCAGGTCAGCGAGCCGAGGCGGGGCCAGCGCTTCGCGTTCATCATGGATACCCGGCTCTGCGACGGCGTCTTCGAGCTCGCGGACCAGGCGGACATGCTGGTCTGCGAGTCCACCTTCGCCGCGACCGAGGCCGGGTTCGCGCGCGAGTGGGGGCACCTGACCGCGGGGCAGGCGGGCCAGGTCGCGGCGCAGTCGGGTGCGCGGCTGCTCGTGCTGACCCACTTCTCGCAGCGCTACGAGTCCGAGAACGGCGACCGGCTGCTGCGCGAGGCGCAGGCGGCCTTCGGCGGCGAGGTGGTCATGGCCCGCGACCTGGATCGCGTCCCGGTCCCGCCGAGGCGCCGCTCGGCGGGCGAGTGAGCGTCCGGCCGAAGTAGACCACCGGACCGGGGTCGGCGACCTGCAGCGGCTCAAAGCCCACACGCGGGTAGAACCCCAGGGCCCTGGTGTTGTCCGTGACGACGCCGACATGTACCCCGGCGGCGCCCGCCTGCGCCACCGCCCTGGCGAACGCCTCGATCATCCGGCGGCCGTGTCCCGCACCCTGGAAACTTGGCAGCAGGTCGATGTGCAGGTGGGCCGGATAGCGGTCAAGCACGGACACCAGCATCCGCTCCGGCCGGTAGTGCAGGGCGAGCATCTGCTCGTCGGCCGTCGCCGGGGATTCCGGCGCGATCGGGTAGCGGCCGGCCAGCCGCGGGATCCACCGCTCGCGGTAGGCGCGCACGAACGCCGCGGTGTCCGGGGTCCCGATCACGTACCCGACGGGCTGGCCCCGGTCTTCGAGGACGAAGGCGAAGTCGGGCTCGAGGCAGACGTACGGGCCGGCGAACAGGTCGGGCATGAGGTCGTCGCTGTGGTACTTGCCCCGCGCGTCGCCGCCGGCGTCGGCGGTCCGGACGCAGATGTCATAGACCGCACGCAGGTCCGATTCGGCGTACCGGCGGATTTCTGGCGTCGTACTGCTCCCCTCGGGATCAGGCCTGCGGCTGGCCGATGCGCTTGAGCCGCGCGAGGTCGCCCGGCCCGAGGCGGTCGAGCAGGCCGATCACGGCGCAGTTGGCCCGGACCTGCTCCTGGCTCGTGGCCCCGAACAGCACGCTGGTGACGATCGGGTTGGTCAGCGGAAAGGCAAGGGCCAGCGCGGCCGCGGTGGTGCCCAGCCGGCCGGCCAGGATGGCCAGGTCCGCGGCCGCGGCCACCGCGGGCGCGGACCTGGCGTCCTCGAGCGTCCCCGCCGCGCGGCCGGCCGCCGGGCCGGACAGGTACTTGCCGGACAGGACGCCGCCGGCCAGGCTGAACGAGGCGATCCCCGCGGCGCCCGAGGCCTCGAAGACCCGGGTCATCACGGCGTCCTCCAGCCACGACCTGCGCACCAGGCTGTACGGCAGCTGGATGGCGCAGGGCGGCATGACGCCGAGGGCGGGTGCCGCCGCCACGGCCAGCGCGGCCAGGTCGGCGGGCCAGTTCACCAGGCCCCAGGCCCGTGCCTTGCCGGAGGCGACGAGCGCGCCCACCTCGGCGACCAGGTCGGCCGCTGGCATGCCCTCCGGCGGCTCGTTCGCGTAGATGACGTCGACGTAGTCGAAGCCCATCCGGTCCAGGGAGGCGTCAAGCTCCGCGGCGGCGCCCTGCTGCGGCCAGAACTCCCACCACAGCTTGTTCGTCACCACCGTCTCGTCTCTGCGCATCCCCGCGCCGCGGAACAGCTCACCGAACAGCACCTCGGAATATCCGGTGCGGATCGGGGCCGTGCCGGTCTCGTCGTCGTACCTGGCGTCGTCGAAGAAATTGATGCCCTCATCGCGGGCCGCCCGCAGGATGCCCACCCCGACCTCGACGGGCAGCCGGTCATAGGTGCGCCAGGAGCCGAGCGACAGCGCGGACACCTGTATCCCGGTAGAACCCAGCGGCCTGCGGCTTAGCGACATGACCCTCCCTACGGAGCCAGACCGTGACGGCTAACCCTTACCAGAGGGCGGACGTATCTGGCGAACCGGCCGTGCCCTCGTGACGAATAGTTGTTGGCGCCGGGCGCGTCTTCGCCTCTTATCGGTGAGCGAGGTCAACGGCCGGAGGCGGCCGCTGTTCCCTGGACTTCTCTCGGAGGCTGTGATGATCGTGTCCGCCGGAGATCGCGGCTGGCTTGCGGCAGATGCCGACAGCGCGGTGACCGTGCTGTACGAGATGCACTACCGGCCGCTGGTCAGGATCGCCGCGCTGCTGCTCGCCGACGCGGCGGTCGCGGAGCAGGTCGTGCAGGACTCCTTCGTCGCCATGCACGCCGCCTGGCCCAGCCTGCCGGGAGGCGACTCCGCCTCCGCCTACCTCTACCGGTCGGTGGTCAACGGTGCCCGCGCTGCCTCGCAGCGGCACGACGCCGGGTCGCCGCTGGCAGGCCATGAGCTCGGCCCGGTTGCCGTCGTGTCCGCGCTGCGCGCCCTGCCTGCCCGGCAGCGTGAGGTCATCGTCCTGCGGTACTTCGCCTACCTGTCCGAGACCCAGATCGCCTCGGCGGTGGGCGTCACCCCGGGTACCGTCGGGGCGCTCACCGTCAAGGCCATGACGGCGCTGCAAGCCGCGCTCGGCGCGCGCGCCGACCTCATCGCCTGACCGCGCTGCCGCGGCCCTGACCGGCTCACGTAGGCTGCCAGAAGGGAGCTGCCGCCGCGGGAAGAGGACGTGTCATGGAATTCGAGCACATCCTGGTCAAGCGTTCCGGCGACTTCGCCACCGTCACGATGAACCGTCCCCAGCGCCGCAACGCCCTGTCGCTGGCCCACATGCGCGAGCTGATCGCGGCGTTCGAGGACCTCGGGAACGGCGATGCCCTCGGCATCGTGCTGGCGGGCAACGGCCCCGTGTTCAGCGCCGGGCACGACTTCGCCGACGTCGTGGACGCCGACCTGGCCGCAGTCCGCTCGCTGCTGACGACGTGCACGGAGCTGATGACGCTGATCCAGCAGGTCCCGCAGCCGGTGGTGGCACGGGTGCACGGGCTGGCCACGGCGGCCGGGTGCCAGCTGGTGGCTACCGCGGACCTGGCCGTGGCCAGCGAGGACGCCGGCTTCGCCGCACCGGGGGGCAAGGGCGGCTGGTTCTGCCACACGCCGATGGTCGCGATCGCCAGGAACGTGGGGCGCAAGCGGGCCGCGGAGATGGCCATGTCCGGTGACGTCATCGACGCGCGCACGGCGCTTGACTGGGGCCTGGTCAACCGGGTGGTGCCCGCGGCCGAACTCGACACCGCCGTTCAGGACCTCCTGGAGCGCGTAACCCGCGGGTCGGCGGAGTCCAAGGGCATCGGCAAGCAGGCACTGTACGCGCAGATCGACCTTGACCAGCCCAAGGCCTACGCCTACGCCATCGAGGTCATGGCCGCTACCAGCCAGCTGCCCGACGCCCGGGAGGGGATGCGGGCATTCCTCGCCAAGCGCAAGCCGATCTGGCGCCGCGGCCGGGCGTGAACCAGGCCCGGAAAGGCTTGGACACTCTAAGTAGTCACTAATTGACTTAAAGTAATCACTGCTCGATACTGGGGCCATGGAGCAAGCGCGCGGAGGACCCGGCAGCCACCAGGCGAAGAGGCGGTCATGATGGGTGCCACCGTTCATACGTATCCGACGGCCGCGCCGCAGACCGCTCGCCGGCCGACCCCGCGGCCGGCGGTGGCCCCGGACGACGAGGCACCGACCATCCTCGTGGTCGACGACGAGCCTGCCATCCGCGACATCGCCAGCCGGATTCTGCGGCGCGCTCACTACACGGTCCTCACCGCCCCCGACGGGCCCAGCGCGCTCCGTCTCGCCAGCGAGCACCGCGGGATCATTCACTACCTGCTCACCGATGTCGTCATGCCGCACATGCCCGGGAACGAACTTGCCCGCCAGCTGACCGCGCTGCGGCCCGATACCCGTGTGCTGTACATGTCGGGCTACGCCGAACCGATGCTCGCCAACGGGACTTCCACGCAGGTCCGCCTGCTCGACAAGCCCTTCACCCCGGACCAGCTGCTGACCGCCCTCGCCGATCTCGCCGATATCTAAGGATCTCGTGCAGCTTCTGCAGGAGAGACGTCTCGGTGAACGGCTTTTCTATCAGGTTGATCCCCGGCTCGAGAACGCCCTGCGCGCCGAGGATGCCCTGCGTGTAGCCGGACATGTACAGGACGCCGATGTCGGGCTGGAGCCCGCAGATCCGTTCTGCGACCTCCTTCCCCTGCATTCCGGGCATCACGACGTCGGTCAGGAGCAGGTCGATGTGCCTGTCGGAGCTGGCCGCGACGTCGATGGCCTGCTGGCCATTGGCGGCCGCTATCACCTCGTAGCCGTTCCTGGCGAGAATGCGCCGAGTCACCTCGCGCATGGCCGGCTCGTCCTCGACGACGAGGACAAGCTCGTTGCTGCCACCCTCGACCACGTCCGGCGTCTTCTCCGTGGCGGGGGCCGACCGGTTCGTGACGGGCAGCAGGACGGTGACCGTGGTGCCGAGCCGGGGCTCTGAGTAGATCCGCACGCTTCCCCCGGCCTGGGCGACGATTCCGTAGATCGTGGCCAGGCCGAGGCCGGTTCCCTCGCCCTTGGGCTTGGTGGTGAAGAACGGCTCGAAGGCGCGGTCGACAACCTCCGGCGACATCCCGGCGCCGTTGTCGCTGACCTTCAGCGCCACGTACCGGCCCGGGGCCAGGTTGGCGTGGATGGCCGCGTATCCCCCGTCCACCTCGGCGTTGGCGGTCTCGATGATGAGCCTGCCGCCGCCCGGCATGGCGTCGCGGGAGTTAACTGCCAGGTTGACGAGGATCTGCTCGATCTGACCTGGGTCCGCGAGCACCGCGCCGAGATCGGGTTCCAGCTCCGCCACCAGCTCGACATGCTCGCCGAGCGTCCGGCGCAGGAGTTTCATGACGCTGGTGACGACCGCGTTCAGGTTCAGCACGCGCGGCTGTACCATCTCGCGGCGGGCGAACGCGAGTAGCTGGTGGGTCAGCCTGGTGGCCCGGTCGGCGGCGAACTGGATCTGCTCGATGTCGGAAAGCACGCAGTCGCCTTGCCCGTGGCCCGGCAGCCGCTTCATCTCATCGGCGACGAACGACGCGTAGTTGGTGATGACGCCGAGCAGGTTGTTGAAGTCGTGTGCCACGCCTCCGGCGAGCTGGCCCAGGCTTTCCAGGCGCTGCGACTGCTGCAGCTGTCGCTCCATCCGCGTCCGCTCCGCCGCGGTTCTCAGCCGCTCCCGTTCGGCCTGCGCCTCGAGGCGCTCGGTGACGTCGCGGACCGCGGCGGTGATCAGGATGCCGTCGTCGGTGTCGATTGCCGACAGGGAGATCTCCGCGGGAAACGTGCCGCCATCGCGGCGCCGTCCGGCCAGCTCCATCCCGGCGCCCATCGGCCGCGGCCGCGGATCGGCGAGGTAGGCGGCCCGGTGCGCCGGGTGCATCGCGCGCACGTCATCGGGCACCAGCATCTCCACCGGCTGCCCGACCAGCTCGTCCCTGCCGTATCCGAACAGCCGCTCGGCCTGCGCGTTGACCAGCGCGATCCGGCCGTCGCCGTCCACGCACACCATCGCGTCCGGAGCCGCTTCGAGCAG
>JASHTQ010000393.1 GCA_030040475.1 Streptosporangiaceae bacterium | reverse complement strand
ACCCAGTACGGCTGGCCGGTGCCGGGGGTGTTGAGCTCCGGCGTGCCGACCAGGATGTCCTGGTTCCAGAACGTCGAGCCGGGGTCGCGTTTGGCCACGACCGCGGTGACGTAGACGTTGATGAAGATGCCGCCCTGGGCGGGAATCCGCAGGCGGCTGCCCGGGTGCAGCCCGAACCGCGCGGCCGTCTGCTGGGTGGCCGCCACCGCCACGGTGCCTTTCGGCAGCCCGGCGGGGCTCGCGTAGCTGCCCGCGACGACGCGTGCGTTGCTGGTCAGCGGGTCGCGGTAGACCACCTCGACCCGCGGCGCGCCGCCGGCCTGGGCGCGGGGTCCCGCGCCGAGGACGGCCAGGGTGTTGGTGGTCAGGCTGGCCTACCGGCCGGGCCCGAGCGGCAGCGGGATGGCCGCAAGGCCGCGCGCCATCTCATCTGTGGCCAGGTTGATCGTGCCCAGGGTCAGGTCCTCGGACTCGCCGATGCCGAAGTTGTCTTCGACTCCGCTCAGCCCGCTGGTGAAGTCGCCCCAGTCGGTGCTCATCTGCACGGTCTTGGTCGTGTCGGCGATCCCGGCCATGGTCTGCTGCAGCGCCTGCGTCCTGGTGTGCAGGCTGAGCGCGGGCCCGGCCATCCCGGCGAACACGCAGCCCGCCACGAGCAGCCCGAGCGCCAGCGTGCCTCCGGCCGCGTAGCCGACCGTCCGGCTCAGGCCAGGCACCGGGCCGCGCACCAGCCTCATGCCGCCCCTCATGCCGCCTCCGTCCTGGTGCCGGGCCTCATGCCGCCTCCGCCGCGCGTAGTTCGGCGGCAGCATCGGGGCGCCGCGCGACGGTGAGGGCCGCTGCCAGCACCGGCAGCACGGCGACGGCCACGGCCAGCGGGAGGATCACCGCCCAGCCGAACTCGATGAGCACCGGCGGCACCGGCGTGGTTGCCGACGAGGTCAGGGTGATCGCGGGGACGAGCAGCTCGGCGAGCACGGCACCGAGTATCAGGCCGGCCACCGCCGACGGCAGGCTCAGCATGAGCTTTTCCAGGCACAGCTGCCAGGCCGCCGAGCGCGGCGGCACGCCGAGCGCGGCGAGCAGGGCGTTCTCCGCCCGGCGCTGCCGGACGCCGGCCGCGATGCTGACGCAGAAGCCGGTGATCGCGAGCACCGCCGCGGCCAGCGCGACCGCGAGCAGCGCCTGCTGCGGGACGGTCGACAGCGGGTTGTCCAGCAGCCCGGCCGCCACGCTGGCCTCACTGGTCACTGCCGAGCCAGTCGGCAAGCCACCGCTGCTGCTGCTGCCGCCGCCGGCGGCGGCGCCCGCGCCTGCGCCTGCGCCTGCGACCAGTCCCGGCGGCACCGAGCCCGAGGCGGTCGCCAGCCACCACTGCGTCGCCGCCGCCGGCTGCAGCGAGTTGCTGGTCAGCAGGCTCTGGACGGTGCCGAGGTCCACTATCAGGCCGCCGGAACCCGCGGACACGGTGGGGAACGTGGACACGGCTGCGACGATCTTCACGCTGAAGATCGCGCCGTTGATGTCGGTGTGCACCAGCGACCCGACGCCGGTGCTCGTCGCGTTCAGGAAGTTCCGGGTGGCGATGCCGGGCAGGACGGCCGCGGTGGTAACGGGCGCCAGGGTCAGCTGGGCGTCGATCGAGGACGGCGGCGCGCCGATGTTGACGGCCAGGCCGTAGCCGGGCTGGAACGTCACGGCCAGCGCCCCCTGGCCGGTGACGGTCCTCGACGAGACCGCGGGCGCGCCCGACGGGCCGGACGTGCCCGACGTCTCCCGGACGCCGGACAGCTCGGGGGAGAAGGCCAGAGGCGCCCAGCCGCGCAGGTCCGCCCCGGGCAGCTGAGCGGATCCGGTCACCCCGGCCACGGTCAGCACCGCGGGAGCCAGACCGCGCCGCGCGGGCATCGTGTAGCTCAGCTGGATCGAGGTCAGCCGCAGCGGGTAGATGGCCTTGCCGGAGCTGCCGGAGCCGCCGCTGAGGCTGGCGGTCAGCGTGTGCGGCTGGCCGTCGGCGGGCAGCGTGCCCGCGTAGAGCTGGTAGACGTTCCCGTCGGCGTCGGCCACGGTGAGCGCGACCGTGGCGGGGGCCAGCCCGAGGGACGCGGGGCCGAGGCTCGCGGTGAGCCGGACCGAAGCGAGCGGCCCTGGCAGGATCAGGCCGGCGGTGGGTCCGGACGGAGCGATCTTGGCGAACAGGCTGGCCGCGGGGAGCGGCGACTGGTCGGCCCGCAGCAGCGTCACGGCCGCCGCCTGGCCGGCGTCGATAGCCAGGGTCTGGGAGCCGTTGGTCGGCTGGGTGAACGTCGCGACCGGCATGGCGTGCAGCACGCCCGGGGTCTGGACCAGGGCGCCGGCCTGCGCCGCGGTGAGCGGCTGGCTGGTCTGCACCCGCACGTCGGCGCCCGAGCTGAACGCGGCCTGGTCGTGATCCGAGCGGGTCCAGCTCTGCCGCTGGCTGAGCGCCAGCGTGCCGGTCGCCACGGCCAGCACGATCAGCAGCGCCGCGCCGCCCTGCCGCAGCGGCTGCCGGCTGATCTGCCAGCTGGCCATGGCCGCGGTCAGCCGTCGCCCGCGGGCGGCCAGCCGGTCCCCGGCCTTGCCGCCGACCGGCAGCAGGCGCAGCGCGACCACCGTTCCGCCGGCCAGCGCGAGAGCCGGCGCGATCACGATCACCGGGTCGACGCCGAAGCTGCCGTTCGAGCCGGCCGACACCGCCGAGTAGTCGCGCAGCTGCCAGCCCGCGAGCACCGCGAGCGCGATCAGCGCGAGGTCCACGCCGGCCCGGCTGACGGTGGAGACGGCGGCCTGCCGGCCCCGGCGGACCCCGGCCGTGCCCGGCGTGACCGTATTCAGCGCGGGCACGAGCAGGATGACGAGCGCGCCGACCGCGACCCCGGCCGCGGCGGGCCAGGCGTCACCGAAAGACCACGTGGTCGAGGCGAGCCCCCGCGCGAGAAGCACGCCGAGCACGCCGCCGATGGCCGAGGAGACCAGGCACAGCGGCACGGCCTCCGCCGTGGTCATCCGGAGCAGCTGCCAGCGGGTGGCGCCGCGGGCGGTCAGCATCGCGGACTCGCCCTCCCGCTGCCCGGCAAGCAGCCGTGCCACCGCGAGCAGCGCGGCGGCGGCGAGCAGGAATAGCAGCACGGCGCAGATGGCCAGCAGGGATCGCGCCACGTCCAGGTCGCTCGCGGTCCCGCGCAGCACCGCGGGCAGGCTGGTGGTGAGGGTCAGGGCGGGCAGCGCTATCGCGTCCTGCAGCGTCTGCTGCAGCGTGGTCACGTTTGCCGCGACCGTGGTCAGCTGGCCCGCCGGGATGCTGGCGGTCTGCGGCTGGGCCAGCCACGAGCCCGCGTCCGCGGTCAGCGGGCCGCCCGGGCCGCCCGACCCGCCAGACCCGCCCGAGCCGCCCGAGCCGCCCGAGCCGCCAGAACCGGAGGCGAACGCCGACGCCTGCACGGTCAGCGGCCCGTACGTGGTAAAGCCGCTGGCCGTAGCGGAACCCGACAGCGGCACGTCGTCCAGGCCCCAGTACGACGCGCCGGCGCCGGACACCTGCGCCGGGCGGTACAGGCCGGTCACGACGAACGGGATGACCCGCCCGGAGACCCGGTCCTTGAGCCGCAGCACGTCGCCGACGGTCACGTGCATCAGCGCCGCGGCGGTGGCGGGCAGCGCCGCCGGAATCGGCCGCCCCCCGGCGGGGGCCGCGGCGCCCGGCCAGTGCCCGGACACCAGCGTCGCGTGCGCCCTGACCCCGCCCAGCGAAGCGGCCTCGGCGATCGGCGTGTTGCCCGCGCTGGCCGGGGAGGCGGGCAGCGACCCGGGCACGAACCCCAGCGGATCGGACCACAGCGCCCCGTAGAAGCCGAACGCCACGTGGCCGAGCGCCCCGGAGATCTGGCGCGGCAGGGTGGCGCTGTACCCGGCGGCCTGGGCGGCGGTGACCTGGCCGGTGATGACCATCGTGGTGCCGCTCGCGCTGGTCAGGTCCCCGCGGACGGCACGCGGCAGCGCCTGCCCGCCGAACGTGGCAAGCGCGGTGGCAAGCGCGGCCGCCACCACCGTGGTGAGCGCGGCTGCGATGATCACCAGGCGGTGGGCGTTCATCCGCGGCAGCGTCAAAGAACCCCGTGTAAAGCCCATCAGAACACGAGCCTACGATCCGGATTCGCTGATAAAAAAGGTGCGTGCGCTAGCTGGTACCGGTCTGTGACCCGGCGGGAGTCACCCCGCTTGACCCAAGAGGGGAGCTGATACGCAGGTGTCGGTCATCGTGATCACCGGAGCGGCCGGCCTCGTCGGGTCGATGCTGCGGCCGAGGCTGGCCCGGCCGGGCCGGACGCTGCGCCTGCTCGACGTCGCGCCGCTGGCCGCCGGGCCCGGTGAGGAGGCGATCCAGGCGTCGGTCACCGACATGGACGCCATGACGGCGGCCTGCCAGGGAGCGGACGCGGTCATCCACCTGGCCGGCATCCCCGGCGAGGCGCCCTGGCCGCGCATCCAGGAACTGAACATCAACGGCGGCTACGTCACGTTCGAGGCGGCCAGGCGGGTCGGGACGCCGCGGGTGATCTTCGCCTCGTCCAACCACGCGGTCGGCTTCACCCCGCGCGCGGACTTCCCGGTGCCCGACTACGCCTTCCCCGCGCCGGACACGTACTACGGCGTGTCCAAGGCGGCGGTCGAGGCGCTCGCCGCGATGTACCACTACAGACACGGCCTGGACGTGATCTGCGTCCGGATCCTGTCCTGCTTCCCGCGCCCGCGGAACGTCAGGATGCTGTCGACCTGGCTGTCGCCCGACGACACCGGGCGGCTGTTCGAGGCCTGCCTGACCGCGCCCGCGCCCGGGTACCGCGTCATCTTCGGCGTGTCCGCCAACACCCGCGGCGGCTGGGTCTCCCTCGCCGAGGCGGAGGCGCTCGGCTACCGGCCGCGGGACGACGCCGAGGCCTACGCCGCCGAGATCATCGCCCAGCACGGCGAGCCGGACCCGGCGCACGACCCGGTGCTGCGCTACCTGGGCGGCGAGTTCACGCTCCCGGAAGCCGAGGTTCCGCACAGCTAAGGGCTCAACCGGCCTCAGCGCCGGTCGTGCTCCTCCTCCTCGGCGTGGATCCGGTCCAGGCAGATCGCGATGGCGATCATCAGCACGTCGTCCACGCCAGGCGCGACGTCCACGCCGTAGGTGTCGCGGACCCGGAACCACGCCCTGGACACCTGGGCGAGCACCTGCCCGCCGTCGCGGATCTCGAAGTCCTTGTCGAAGATGTTTCCGACCGCCTCGAGCCGCCCGCCGCCCGCCAGGTCGATGATCGACCTGTGGTGCAGCGGCGAGAACACCGCCTTGTGCACGGTGGCGACGACCGCGCCGTCCTGCTCGATCTCCATCGCGTCGGTGAAGGTCAGCAGCCGGTGCTTGATCGTCAGCAGCTTGGCGCCCGAGGCGTCCTCGAGGTCGAGCGCGTGGCGTACGGACAGGATCTTGGCGTTGACGAACAGGACCTTGTTGCCCTGCTCGTCGGTGATCCAGAAGTCATCCTTGATGGCGAAAAGCCGCTCTCGCACGAGATAGCGCATGGCTCCGTATCTTACGGGGGGCTCGGGGGGTCGTCCCCCCGGAGCGAGCAGAGCTATCGGGCGGGCGGCGCGTGCGGCACCTCGCGAGCCGGCGGCACCTGCCGCGCCCGGTAGGAGTCCCAGCGCGCCAGCACCTCGGGCAGCTCCCTGGACACGAACTCGAAGAACGCGGCGGTTTCGCCGAGCCGCTGCCCGGCCGGCGTCCGCGGGCCGATCAGGTCGATCCCCTCGCGGACCAGCGCGGTCCACCGCACCATGACCTGGTCGCGCAGCTTGAGCATGTTGTGCCAGACATCCTCGGGCAGCCGGTAGTAGTCACGGCGGGAGCCCGGCATCCGTTCCTTGTGCACCAGGCCGAGCTGGATCAGGTAGCGCACCGCGCCGGACACCGCGGCCGGGCTGATCTGCAGCTCGGCGGCCAGGTCCGCGGCGGTGAGCCGGCCGGAGTCGGTGATCAGCAGCGCGACGAAGACCCTCGACGGCATGGCCGGCATCCCGGCGGCGACCATGACGGCGGCGAACCGCTCGATGTAGCCGAACATGGGGTCGGGCGACCCCGCGCTAGCGCCGGAACCGTCGGGCACGACGGAGGCGCCGGGCACAGCCGAACCGCCGGGCACTGCCGAACCGCCGGGCACAGCCGAACCGCCGGGCACTGCGGAACCGTCGGGCACTGCGGCGTCACCTCCGGCTTCCAAGGATACAGCTTTCTTAACTTTCACAATTTAGTGAAACCTGTGTACGCTAGGCTCGTGACGAACGCGATCGAGGCACGCGGGCTGCGCAAGTCGTTCGGCCGCACCCGGGCGCTCGACGGCCTCGACCTGACCGTCGCCGCCGGCGAAGTGCACGCCTTCCTCGGCCCGAACGGCGCCGGCAAGACCACCACGATCCGCATCCTCCTCGGCCTCCTCCGCAAGGACGCCGGCGACGTGACGCTGCTCGGCGGCGACCCCTGGCGCGACGCCACCACCCTGCACAAAAGGCTCGCCTACGTGCCGGGCGACGTGACGCTGTGGCCCGGCCTGACCGGCGGCGAGATCATCGACCTGCTCGGCAGGCTGCGCGGCGGCAGTGCCGCCAAGAGCAGGGACACCAAGCGCAAGGACGCGCTCATCGAGCGGTTCGCCCTCGACCCCGCCAAGAAGGCGCGCAGCTACTCC
>JASHTQ010000392.1 GCA_030040475.1 Streptosporangiaceae bacterium | reverse complement strand
GCGGAGGATGCCGCCAACGGTCCCTGCCAGGTTCGCGCCGACGGCAGGGAGGACCGTATGGCCAAGGTGACCGACGATGAGGTGCTGCTGCTGTGGCGGGCGCTGATGGCGTACCGTTCGGGGCCGAAGCCGGCCTGCCGGGCCCAAGGCAGGCCACCACGCAGCCCGTGCCCGCTGCACGCCGGGTGCCCGCGCTGGAGCGGGCCGGACGACTACCTGGCGGTCATGGACGAGACCGAGGAACAGACCGAAGCCAGACGTGCCGCCTGGCCCTGCACCAGGCTGGCGGATCTGCTCTCCCCCGAGCTGAGGCACATCGGCTCCGGCTGATCCTCACGCTTTGCGGCAGGCACGGGCCGGAGGCTGAGTCCGGGTCTGTCGCGGCTGCGCTCGGCCGGGACGCGGCGACGGCGTTCTGGCACAATGGGTGGGCGTGGGGTGATGGGGCTCACCCTGGATTCGCGGTCGCGGACGCGGCCCGCTGACGGTCCCTGGCCACGATCCGGAGGTCACATGCCGTCAGCGCCACCGCCCGAACCCGCTGATCCCGTTCCGCACGAGCCCGGGACGGGCGAGCCAGCAGCCCGCGGCCGGCAGCTGAACGGGCTGAAGACCTACCGGGACCGCCGCCTTGAGCTCGGCGACATGATCCGGGCGGCGCTGTACGTGGCGCGAGCGTCCGAAGATCAGCTGGCCGAGAAGCGGGCGAGGGAGCTGCTGGCGCGGCTGGCCGCCGACAGGTTCCAGCTCGCCGTGGTGGGCCAGTTCAGCCGGGGGAAGACCACGCTGATGAACGCGCTGCTGGGCGGCCCCTACCTGCCGATGGGGGCGCTACCGATGACCTCCGTGATCACCTCGGTCCGGTTCGGCAGCCGGCCCCGCGCCATCGTGCACCGCCGGGCATCGCCCCTGCCCGTGGAGGTGCCGCTGACCGAGGTGGCCGCTTTCGTCGATCAGGCGAGTGCCAGGCGCGCCGAGCTGCAGGTGGCGTCGGTTCAGGTCGAGATCCCGGCGGAAATCCTGCGGCTCGGTTTCGAGTTCGTCGACACCCCGGGGGTCGGGTCGGCGATCGAGATCAATACCGCGACCACCAGGCAGTTCCTGCCCGAGGCCGACGCGGTGATCTTCGTTACCGGCCTGGACTCGCCGCTGACCGAGGCCGAGGCAGGTTTCCTGGCCGACGCGGCCAGGCACGCCGGCCGGTTGTTCCTCGTGCTCAACAAGCGCGACCTGGTCTCCGACAGTGACGCCGCGGCGGCGGCGGAGTTCGTCCGCCGCCGCGTCCGCGATGACCTGGGGATCGGCGAGCCCCGCCTGGTTGCCTTGTCGGCGCGCGACGCGCTGGAGGCGGTCGTCCAGGGTGATCGCGGGCGACTGTCAGGCAGCGGTCTTGAGCAGCTTCGCGCCCCGTTGGACGAGTTCTTGACCACCGGCAAGACGCGGGT
Organism: Streptosporangiaceae bacterium; assembly: GCA_030040475.1. The sequence continues at coordinate 15,057 of JASHTQ010000392.1, read as the reverse complement.
GTTCCTCGGCAATATCGCCGGCCGCGCCGCCAGGCTCGTCTGCGGCCAGCGGCGTGACCTGCGCCTCGGGCGGCTCCGCCTCGACGGGGGTCCCGATCCTTCCGCGGTGCTCGCCGCCTTCGACACGCGCATGGCCGAACTGGGCACCCAGCTCAGCGCCGCGGCGGCCACGATCGCCGACCGGATCGAGACCGGCCTGCCGGAGCTGCTCGCCGCCCGGAGCGAGGCCTGGCAGCGGAGTCTGCGGGAGCTGATCGAGCCGCGCGCCGACGACGCGCTGGCCGCCGTCGGCGATGGCACCGTCCGCGACGTCCTGGCGGACGCCCGGGCCAAGCTTGCCGAAGCCGGGCGCGATGTCGTCGGCGGCTGGCTGCACCGGCGGGTGGGCGAGGTGCACGAACTGCTCACCGGCCTGGCGGTCGGCGAGATCGGCGAGTTGCTCGAGATGTCACGCTCGCCGGGCATGATCGGCGCCGGGATGGTCGGCCTTGCGGGCGTCGACGACGATCGCGAGGCGGCCGGCTGGTCCGCAGAAGACGTTCCCGATCTTGCGGTCTCGGTGCCGGAGTGGGCGGTCCCCGTGCAGGTGCCCAGGCGGTCCCGCCGCAAGGCCGATACCGCCGACGCGGAGGTCCGGCGCCACCTGCAGGACGCGCTCGGCGCCGCGATCGCCGCATTTGACGAACGCGCGCGCGCCGCGTTCCAGGCAGCGGCGAGGGACTGGGCCAGGAGGCTCGACGATCTGGCCGGCCGGCGGCTCGCCGCGGCGGCCGAGCGGTTCCGCCACTTCCTGCAAACGGTGCCGCGCGAGGAGGACCTCGCGGCGCTTGACGATCTCGCCGGGCGCCTTGCCGGGTTCCTGGCGGCCCTGGACGACGCGGAGCCACCGCACCCCGGCGACACGTCCGACGCGGAGCCGGCCCCGGTCGCCAGCCAGGCGGCCGACGGCTGCGTCGTGTGCCTGCGGATGCAGGCGACGCTTGTCGATTACCTTCGCCGCAGCCAGTTCCGGCTCGCCACTCGCGAGAGCGACCAGGAACGGCACGCGCTTGCGGGCGGGTTCTGCTCGCTGCATACCTGGCAGTACGCCGCCATCGCCTCCCCGCTGGGGATTTCCGCCGGCTACCCGAAGCTGGCCGCCGCCGTGGCCGACGCGCTGGAATCCATCGGCGAGCACGACGGGACCGTCGCGGACCTGGCCGCCCGGGTGGCCGCCGTTGCGCCGCGGTCCGGCACCTGCCCGCTGTGCGCCGCGCTGGCCGAACGCGAGCGCGAGGCGGTCAGCGCCGCCGCCGCGCAGCCGCCGGGCGCGGCGACGTTGTGCCTGCGGCACCTGGCGCTGGCGCTCGCCGAAGGCCCCCGGCCGGCTACCGGGCGGGCGATGGTCCGCGCGCTGGCCGCGGCGCTGCGCCGCGACGGCGAGGACATGCGTGCCTACGCGCTCAAGCGCGAGGCGCTGCACAGCGGGCTGGTGACCGAGGAGGAATCGCGTGCCCACCTCGACGCCCTCCGCCTGCTGGCCGGCCTGCCCGCGCTCACCCAGACCTGGGCCGACGCCGGGGCCTGACCGCCGGGCCCTGACCGCCGGGGCCTGCGCCGTTCTCGCTGGACTCGGCGTGTCAGGCGGCCGTATCGTCAGGTAGTGGTGTGTGCCACCCGGTGATGGATCCCGCCGGGAGCGTGCCCGTATCGGACGGCGCGCTCGCTTGCCGTACGGCCGATGGGTCCTGCCGGCCCAGTTTGTGGTTAGGCAGGAGGCACGGTCGGGCCATGCATGGTGATGACAACCGGATGATCCGGGCCGCCGGCGGAGTGCTGTGGAGGCCGTCGGAGCGCGGCGCCGTCGAGGTGGCACTGGTGCACCGGCCGCGATACGACGACTGGTCGCTGCCGAAGGGGAAGCTGCGCCGTGGCGAGCATCCGGTGGTCACCGCCTGCCGGGAGGTGGCCGAGGAGACCGGGATCCGGGCGACGGCCGGGAGGCGGCTGGACATCGGGCACTACGCCACTCCCGGCGGGCACAAGACCGTGGAGTACTGGGCGATGCAGGGCACGGGCGGCGCGTTCACGCCCACCGCCGAAGTGGACCGGCTGGCGTGGCTGCCGCTGGCCGACGCCCGGTGGCGGCTTCGCTATCGGCGCGACCTTTACGCGATCGACGCGCTGGAGGCGCTGGCGGACACCGTCCTGGCCACTTCGGCGGTCCTGCTCGTGCGCAACGCCCGCGCCCTGCCCGCCGGACGATGGGAGGGCGCCGACGGCGACCGTCCGCTGGGCGTCGAGGGACAGGCACAGGCCATGGCCTTGTGCCAGACGCTGCCCGCGTTCGGGCCGACCCGGCTGCTGTCAGCGTGCGAGGCCCGTTTCGTAGCCACCATGCGACCGCTCGGCGCGCAGCTTGGGCTGCCCGTCGAGACCGAACCGGTCTTCGGCGAAGAGAACTATGCCGCGCATCCCGGGCGCGGCCTGACCCGGATTCTTGAGCTCGCGGGCGCCGACGGCAGCGCGGCCGTGTGTGCGCCCGCCGCCGTAATCGGGCACCTGCTCGTCACCCTCGCCGAGGAAGCGGGCCTCGACATGAGGGAATATCCGGCGGTAAAGGGCAGCGTCTGGGCCTTGTTCTTTTCCGCTGGCCGGCTCGCGGCCGCGGACTACTACCCGGCTCTGACCAGCCCACGACCATGACGTGGCGCCGGGCGCGGGCCGCTGCGGAAGATCCCGGGCCGGGACCACGGTTCGAGGGGGCGCGGTGGTCCCGCCGGAGTCGGCAGACGATCAGCGGTCCTGCCCTGGCGCCCGGACGGCTCGGGTCCATCCGCCGCCGGCCGGATCGTGGGTCAAAACCTCCCCGATAAGGGCAGTAACGACCCACGATCATGACAACAGGCCCGGATCAGGGCGGCGAAGGGAATCACGCGGACGGCTGCCGCGGCGCCCGGCGAGGCAACCGTTGCTTGACGCGGCACCAGCGGTACGGTCGTCGCCTCGCGGGCCGATGACATCCCGTCACGGCACGTCCCGATGGGCCGCCCGGAATTCATCGCGGAGGGCGTTCGCCGACTCCCCGATGATCTCCGGCGGTCGCGGCGGCGGACGCAAGGTCGTCAGCCGCTCGTCTCCTGGCTGGGATGCCTGCGCTGGCGCGGACTGCCGGGGCAGGAACAGGGTGAAGGCGGCGACGAATGCCAGGATCTTCGACGCGATGTTCAGCGCGATCGGGAGCGGGGCCGACGGGTAGCCGAATCCGGCCAGAGCCCAGGCCGCCCACACGCCCAGCATCAGCGCGAAGGCAAAGAACGTGGCCCGGGTCAGCCGCACCATCGGCGACAGCCGCAGCAGGGCCAGCGTGGTGACCTGGACCAGGAGCAGGGGCGGGTAGACCAGGATCCACGGGGGAGGGCTGGGTGCGGCAACGTGGATCCTGAATATCACGATGGGGTCGAAGGGCAGTTCGAAGATCATCGGTGCCGCTACCGCGCCGATGGCGGCGCTGGCCAGCCTGGTCGGCAGGCCAGCGGATCCGCGGCCGATGATGATGCCGAACAGGACGACGGCCGCCGTCAAGGTGACCGGGAGGATGGTCAGGTTAATCGCGGGCGGGCTCAGCCCAGCCGCCCGGATGGCGTGAATGCTCTGCCGGAAGTAGATGGTTGCGCAGACCAAGAGCGCCACCATCGAGGTCGCCCAGGCCAGCAGCATGGCGGCCCGGCCGGCGCGCTCGGGCTTGGCGAACCGGACGGGCAGCGGCAGCCGGATGCCTGCCAGGACCGCGGCGCCGGCGGCGGCCAGCAGGCCGAGGGCGAGCCAGGTCCTGGTATCCCCGCCGTAGCTGGCCCAGGTGGCGTACTGGGTCATATGCCCACCAGCCTTCACAAGCCGCGCGCTGCCCCGGCAAGCCCGCGCCGCAACCCGGCACACGACTCTATGTCATAAAGTAGACTTCGCTTTATAGCATAAAGTCAAGTATGCTTTATGGCATAGAGTGGATCAGGGAGGGTCATGGACCGCCTGTCCGGCACCGCCCAGGGCGGCGGTTTCGATCCCCGCCAGGCCGCTGCCCTGCTTGACCAGGCCACGCAGCAGGCCCGTCGCGCGTTCACGCCGTTCACGCCGCTGCTGTTTGCCTTCCGCGCGGTTCTCGCGCTGGTCGTGTTCGGCGGTTTCTGGCTGTCCGTGCGCGGCCAGCACCCCTACACCGGGCACATCAGCGGCTGGGCCATCGCCGTCGCGGTCGTGCTCGTGGCCGTCAATATCGGCTGGACGGCCGGGGCGATCGGGCGCGCGGGTACTGGGGTCAGCGGTCCGGCCCAGCGCAAGTGGCAGGTTTGGACGGGCATCATGGCGGCGGCCTGGATCATCGGATACCTGGCTACCGCGCCGCTGTATCACGCCGGGATCGGCCATCCGGCCTGGGGACTGTACCCGGCCAGCGCGCCGCTGCTGATCATCGGCCTGGCCGGCGCGGGCGTCGCGGCCGCATTCCGGTACTGGCCGCTGGGCATCGCCTGCCTGGCCATCGCGGCGGCAGCCGCCGCCGCCGGGTTCGGCGGCCCGGCCGGCTCGTGGCTGGTCACGGGCATCGGCCTGTGCGCCGTCTACCTGAGCGCTGCGGCCTTCACCGCGTGGCGGCAGCGCCGCGGCATGGTGCGGCCGTGACTACTGAGCTGGACCCCCTGATCCACATGCCCACCCGGCTGAAGATCATCGCGACGCTGGCGGCGCTGCCCGACGGGGATGCGCTGTCCTTCACCCGGCTGCAGAACATGCTCGGGCTCACCCCAGGCAACCTGATCATCCAGCTGCGCAAGCTCGAAGACGCCGGCTACATCAGCAGCACGAAGACGAGGGACGGGCCCGCGCGGAAAACCACGGTCGTGCTGACCGGACAGGGCCGAACCGCCCTCGGCGCCTACACCCAGGCATTGCGCGACCTCCTCGGCGGCCTGGACGTCGCCGCAACACCCGCGGCCAACCCGTCCACGCGGCAGGCGCAGGACGCGAAGCCGAGGCGCCGGGCCGAGATCGCGACCGGGCAGTGATGCCCGCAAGGCCGGATGTCTCGTCGGCGACGCATCCACCTGGCAACCGGGCGGGTCCCGACGCCGGAAGGACGTGCGCGAGACCTGCCCGGCCAGCCAAACAGTGCGGCTAAGAGACCCAGCCGTAACCTGCGAAGTACTGCTGGAAGGTGTCGGCCCGCAGCGCGAAGACGCCGTACCCGGGAAGGTCGAAGGACCGCGCGAAGTCGCCTTCGCCGTACTTCTCCTGCAGGAACCAGGGAATCTGCTCGATGCTGTACCAGGGGGCGTTGTCGACGTTGAGCGTTGCCTCGGTGTTCCCCCACGGATTACGCAGCACGATGTATTCCTGCTGGCTGCCTGCGTCATACAGCCAGCCGAGGATGGCGTAGACGTGCCAGGCCACGAGGTTGGCGGACGCGTAGTTGATGGGCGTGGGCGCCGCTGCCGCGCTCGGATAGGTCCAGGCGGCCATCGGGTCGAACGTCCATGAGCCGTCGCAGTGCGCTCGCACGTTGTTCCAGATCGCCTGCGGCGTTACCCCCTGGGTCGACAGCCAGGTCGGCGACATGCCGGTGAGCGTGACCAGGTCGGCGATGGGGTCGCCGCCGCCGATCAGGCCGTAGTCCGGCTGATCGGAGGTGTCCTTGGTGACGTACTTGACCCACGCCTTCTCATACACCGACGGCCAGATCTCTGTCGGGTTCACGCAGCGGGCGTAGATGTAGCCGTCGCCGGGCTCCATCAGCGGGAGCAGCTCGGTTACCTCCACGTCGTCGGGCGCGCTTCCGGTGCCGGAGTAGAACTGGATCATGTCGACCGCGGCGCCACCGGCGAACGACTCCTTGGCGTTCAGCGGCCGGGTTCGCTGCGCGATCGAGTAGGGCCGCGACCAGGCCAGTGCGGCGAGGGCGGAGATGAAGTGACAGTCGGGTATCGCGCCCTGGACGGGATCGATGAAGTCCGCCGGCGCGGTGAAGAACTCCACGCCCGCCGGCCGGGCCCAGCTGACCCCCGAGCCCCCTCCGCCGGGCTCGAAGATCTGCAGCCGAGCCGCCGCGTCGGGAACCAGGCGCTTGGTCTCCGTGTCGAACCGCCGGCCGGGGTACAGCAGGGTGCTGTGCATGGGATCGAAGAGCCTGTCATAGGGCACCCCGAGGACCTGGCCGAGGAACGCCGCCGGATCGGGCAGCAGGTGCCAGTCGATCTGCTGTCGGAGCCTTACCTCGGCCAGAGCAAAGGGATTGATCACGCCGATGTTCTCGGGGCGTGAGTAGTCGGTAGCCACTGCGGCCTCCTGTCGAGCCTCGGCAGGCCTTATTCCGGCCTGCGTGTCACGAACTGGCTGCCTCGGCCTGCCCCGAAGCGCCTACCTGTCCGGAGGCACGGGATGCCATGCAGATACATCGGGCCAGTCGGCTCGGGTAGTCCGGTCGAAGGGCCGCTTGTCGGCCAGGGTCTCGTAGACGGACTCGGTGGCCGGGGTCCATGATCAGGCGGCCGCTGAGCAGGGCGGGCATCCTGCCGCCGTTGACTAACCTGGAATCAATATGATATCACTTTAATCGGTGATCGGACGGTCGATCCCGCAGCCGACAGGGGGCATCCCGATGAACGCGTCCAGCGACAGCACCGCTGCGAAAGGCCCGGGCGGGTGGTGGGCATCCCCGCCGCGACCCGGCCTGGAGCGCCTGATCAACCCGTGGGAGTACCGCCACCTGCGGTTCTCCGGGGCCGCGCGTGTCTTCGGCGGCAGTGTCGCGGCCGGCGCGGGCGTCGTGTGCCTGGCGTACCGCGCCTACGGATGGGCGGCCTTCTTCGGGGCTCTCGGGGCGGTGAATCTCGCCGGCGGCTACTGGTACCTCACGATCGATCGCTCCCGCCCGGCCCAGACCTGAGCCCGGTCAGACTCCCGGGGCCGGACGAACCGGTACCGTTGCGCGGACCCGCGTCGCCGGGCCCGTGACCACGATCTCCACCGCGTCCGGGACCGCGGCGAGCGTCGGCGTGAGCCGCAGCCGGAGCGCGCGCACGCCGTCGTCGAGCGGATACGGCTCGGTTGCCGTCGCCACGTGCCAGTTTCCTGCACCGTCCCCGAGCCACCAGGACAACGCCGGTGTCCAGCCGGGCTCGGTCCGGTCGGCGGGCGTCGTCGTGCCGCTGCTGACCGCGTGCAGGTGGGTCTCGCCCGCGGCCATGCTGAGCCCGGCCAGGGCGAATCTCGCCCCGTCGACATCGGGGAGGACGACGGCGAGCGGCACGTACGCCTCGGCGTCTGCGGGCACCGGCTCGTCGCGGCGCGCGATGACGCTGGCCCACCGCGCCGGCAGCTCCGCCGCGGCAGCGAACGCGATGTCGTGCTCGTACCCGCCGAACAGCTGGCACAGCGCGGCGAGCTGGCCGGGCAGCGGGCTGTCGGCGGCGATCAAGCCCGCCCCGGTGAGCACGGTGATGAGCTCTGCCGGGCCGATGTCCCGGTGTGCCTGCCTGGCGTCGCCGCTGGCCAGGATGTGCTCGGCCGCCGCCACGAGCAGGCGTTCGCCGGGCGGGATCGCCGCGGGCACCGTAACTGACGGCACGGCATGCGCGGCTGCCTGGCCGAGCGGGAGCTGGATGAGGCGGGTTTCGTCGCCGACCAGGTCAAGCCGCCGCGCGGCGGCCGGCGGCACGGGCGACAACCGGGCAATGCCCCGCCAGGCGGCTGTCCCGCCGTCACCGTGCTCGAACCGGACCGTGTAGCGGATCCCCCGATCGTCCACCGCCCACAGCTGGTCGTATGGCAGATGATGCGGCCCCGCCCCGGTGATCTCCAGGTCCGCGCTCGAGCCGTCCTGCGGCCAGGACATGCGCATGACCGCGATGATCACGGCCTCGTTCCGGGTCCGCACCAGCGACATCAGGTGCAGCGCCGACGGCGCGCGGTCGCTGGACACCCGCAGCGTCCGGCCGATGGGCGTGACGCGCATCGCCTTGCGGGCGTGGCGATGCGGCCGCAGCGGACTGCCGGCGGACCCGACCGTGACGCGGTTCAGCGCGTCTAGCCTGCGGTTCCAGTCCCGCAGCCGGAACCGGGCCGCGATCGCGGTATGAAGATCGGCCGCGACGCTGCCGAGGTAATCCTCATCCAGCGCGCCGGCCACGACGAGGATCTGCCCGGCCCTGATGACCTTCCACAGCGCGCTGTCCGCGACCGAGGACGCCAGCGTGCGCGGATCGGGCCAGATGTCCGCTTCGGCCGTGTCGTCCAGGCCGCGCAGCTGGCCGCCCGCCCGCCGCAGCTCGGCCTCGGCCAGCTGCCTCAGGTAGGTTTCGGCCCGCTCGTTGCCCACGCTCTAAGCCTGCCCTGCTGGCTGCCGCGGATGCGGACTACGGTCTCGGCCCTCGGGAATCCGGCCGCCGGCCGACGGGGTCCGCAGGGTGGGGGAGCCTGGCAGGTACCGTGGCGGCATGGCACCTACACCGGTGATCATCTCACCCCATGCCGCTGACGGCGCCGGCCAGGCCGTCAAGGGAACGACCCTGGTGATCGGCGACTGGCCGGCTGAAGGGACGCAGCGCGAGGTCGCGCCGCTGCACGTCCACCACGCAGACGACGAAGCCTGGCATGTCGTATCCGGGGCGCTCCGGTTCCGGTTCGGGGACGGGGAACTGATCGCCCAGGCCGGCTCCACCGTGCTCGTACCCGCGGGCGTCCCGCACACCTTCGGCAACGCGGGACCCGAGCCGTCACGGTACATCATCATCTTGTCGACGCGGCTCGACGAACTGATCAGCCAGCTCCATGCGTCCGACCCGGCCGAGCACCCCGATATTTACCGCCGGTATCAATCCGAGGTTCTGGAATGACCACCGGTTCGTCCGCGGCCAGGTGGCCGCCTCGGGTGAGGTGGCTGCCCCCGCGCTAGCCGCGGTTAGGGCGCTTGGCCACGAGCCACACGACGATGAAGACGGCCAGCGCGATCAGCCCGATGACGAGAAACGTCTTGACCGAGGCGACGATCCCGCTCGCGACCGTGATGGCAAGCCAGACGGCGAGCGCCGCGCCGAGGACTGTTCCGATGATCCGGCCCATGGTCCCAGTATGCACCCGGCGCCTCGGCCGGGATGCGCACCGGCCTCGCCGATTCTGGGCTGGAGCCACGCCCCGCCGATCGTGGCCGCGTGCGGCGTCTGCGGGCGGCTCATCAATCCGGCCATACGGACCTGGGATTGTAGCGACTGGCCACGTCAAGAGTCACCCTACCGCCAGTCGTGCCTGCCGGTAGCGAATCCTACGGCCGTCACCGCAGACCACCGTATCCGGAGATGCTCTTCCCAGAGCTCCCCTCGTACCGTACTCCGCCTTCCCAGGACCTGCATTCCGGCGTCATCAACAATAAACTGAATGTCCTGAGTCACGACCGTCCTGACGCGTTCCCGGGCGGGGACGTCCCGGCCAGCCGGCGATGATCTTCCAGTTATCCCGGGATTCTCCGGCAACTCGCGCCCACGCTCGTCAGGCCGTTCAGTCGGCACAACAAATGGGCCGCGCAGTTGAGTATCGGCCCGCCAGCCCAGCGCAGCCGATCTGGCGTGCACCGACCGGAGGTCCGGAATACCCCGGCGCTCAGGGCGCGTCACCCGCAACGTCAGCCCGAAGGCCACGATCGCTAGGACGTCGGCCGCCACCGATGATCCGTCGGCGCCAAGCCCGGCAAGCTGATCGCACAAAGCCCACGCCGCGGCGAACACGGCGCCCGCGACCAGCACTGACAGGCTTGACCTAAGACCCATGCGCCTCAGCCACCACGGGACGATCCGAAGGCAACGCAACAGGCCCGATGCATTTCATCTATGCGCATGGCTGTGGCATTCACGCCTTAAAAATCGGCTCGGATGACCCGGCAGGGCCGCAGCACTGGGACTGGCGTGACTCAGTGGCTTATTCCGCGCTCGTGTGATTGCGCCTTCCGGTCACGGATCGGCAATTCCGTCCAGCGTGCACATGTACGCAGATATGATGCCCGCATTCCGGCAGATCGGGACGCTGGCACAAGTGGCTTCCGGTCCGGTGACATGGCGGCCAGGCAGGTTCTGCCCGCGGCCGGACCTCTCAGATCCGCTTCTCGGTCGCGGAGTCCGGTATTCCCCCGAAATACTGGTCAAGGACCCGGCCGAAAACCGGCTCTTCGGGGGCGGCGTGCCCGAACAGCGTGACGCACGAGCAAAGCTTCAGCGCGTCGATCGCGCCGAAGACCTGCTCGGCGGTACGGCCGGTAAGGCCGGTGAGGATGGTGGCACACTCGATCAGCCGGGCGCCGAGAACCGGGTGGGCCAGGTAGGCCGTGGCCTCCGCCAGCGAGGTGATCGCGTACATCTGTGACACCGGGCTGTATCCCAGGCCGGCGATCTGCGGGAAGACGAACCACATCCAGTGGCTGGTCTTGCGGCCGGCGCGCAGTTCGGCGAGGACGCGAGCGTAGGTGCCGCCAGCGTCCTGGGCGGTCACGAACCGCTGGAGATCGTAAGGGTCTCCCGTCTGCATACCCGTCATTCTGCCAACCCGCTCACCGGGCGTGCCAGCGCAAACGACCCGGCGCAGGCGGCCCGGCGCAGGCGGCCCGGCGCTGGAGAGATACCACGGCTCGTTCGGCCGAAAAGGTCTACGATGCGTCGGCCAGCGGCGCGCGGACCTCACCGGGGAGGCCGGCCAGCAGGGGCGCGCGGGTCTCGGGGCCATCCACGCGCGCGCCGATTTCGTATTCCCGTTCGGCTCGGGCGCTTCTTTCTGCGGCTATCCGGGAACAATGATTGTTCTGCGTGAATATGGTGCATCGTTTCCGGGGTCAAGCGCCAATTGGCCATGGCTAATCGGCGCCGCGAACTAAACTGACCCTTTCCTGGGGCGGCTGGCTTCCTGCTTGCACATCGGCGGAGGCTGCGGGCGGTCCCGGTGGCGCCTTGCCTGGGAGGCCAGATTGACGGACAGGACAGGTCTGCGCGGCCTTGGACCGCAGACGTCCGCGCAGCCGGACCCTGCGGCTCAGCCGGCCGGCGGCAAGGTGCGCAGGGCGCGCGCGGCGCTCGGCGCGCTCTTCCCGACGGCGCCTGAGCCTCGGTCAGCGCCGGGACCAGCGGATACACCCGAGCCCGGACGGCGTCGGGCGGCCTACGTCGCCCTCCAGGCGGCAGCGGTGTGCCTGGGCGCGGCCGTGCTGCTGCCGCGGATCGCCGGCATCCCGTCCTGGGACTCCCTTTACGCCGAGGACCAGGGCGTGTTCCTGTTCGACGCGCTGGCCCATCCGTGGCAGCTGTTCGTGCCCTACGGCGGTTACGAGGAACTCGTGCCCCGCCTCATCGGCCAGCTGGTCTCCTACCTGCCGCTGGTGGACGACGCGGTGCCCTGCGCACTGGCCGGGGCCGTCATCGCCGCGCTGTGCGCGCTGTTCGTCTATCACGCCATGGACGGGTGGATCCGGTCCGGCTGGCTGCGGGCGCTGGTCGGCGCGGCCCTCATACTGCTGCCGCTGGCGCCGATGGAGATCGCCGACAGCGGGGTGGGCTCTCCCTGGTACCTGACGACCGCGCTGTTCTTCGGCCTGCTGTGGCGGCCGAAGGGCCGGGCCGGGATGGCGGCCGCGGCGCTCGTCGCCTTCGCCGCCGCCTCCTCGGAGATCTTCGTCGTCATCTACGCGCCGCTGGTCCTCCTGCGGGTGGTCGCGCTGCCGCGGTGGCGCGAGCACGCGGTGACGGCCGGCTGGCTGGCGGGCCTGCTTGTCCAGGTGCCGGTGGTCCTGGACAGCTACGCCCAGCACACCCAGCGCATCGGGGGCCTGGCCAAGCCCGTCCGTTCGGTCGAGTTCTACTTCCACAACGTCGCGCTGCGCGCCCTGGGCTGGCGGGTGTCCCTGCGCCTGGTCCATCTCGCCGGGCTCACCGGCGCGACGATCATCGTCTGCGCGATCCTCGCGGCCGGTTTCTGCTGGGTGCTTGTCACCGGCACCCGGCAGGTCCGGGTGTTCGCCGCCGCCGCGCTGATCACGGGATTCCTTGAGTCGGTCGCCGCCACCACCCTGGTCCCGTACGTGATCCGCCAGCCGTACCGCCTCGACTTCGAGGGCGGCTCCCGGTACGCGACCGTGCCGATCATGGCGATGACGGCCGCCGCCGTGGTCGCGGTCGATGCCTACCTGTACCGCGAGGCCAGCGCCGAAGGCGTCAGCGGGATCCTTCCGCTCGTCCGCAGATCGCCCCGGGCGCTCGCCGTCGTCACGGCGCTGGCCTGCGTGCTCGCGCTCGGCTGGCTCCCGGACTACCGCTACGTCACCCCGCGCGACCACTGGGGCCACTGGGAGCACGTGGCGGAGCGGATGCTGAACGTCTGCGAGCACAGCGCCACCGGCACGATCACTACCTGGACGTGGTACCACCGCACGATCACCATCCCGTGCTCCCAGCTGCGGAAGTAGCCTGCCGGGGAAACGGGAGAGGAGCGGCCGGGATGCGCATTCTTGTCACCAGCGCCAGCGGAGTCAACGGCAACGGCTACGGCGCGATTCTCGGCTTCGGCCCGGACGGCGAACACACCGGGCCGTTCAGCAGCGACCCGCGGATCGCCGATCCGCGCGGCCTGTCAGTCGACCCGTCGGGCGCGCTTGTCTACCTGAACAGCGGCGATGACCGGGTGCTGGCGCTGGACCTGGACGGGAACGTGGTGCGCGACTCCGGGCGGATACCGGGGCTCGACCCGGGCGGCGCCGAGTTCGGGCCCGACGGCCGCTTCTACCTCACCGCGCGCCGCCAGCGGACGATCCGCGCCATGCCCGCCGCCCTGGACGGGGAGGGGGAACTGCTGCTGCCTGAGGGCGTCGTCCCGTTTCCGCGCGGGTTCGGCTTCGGTCCCGGGGGCCAGGTCTACCTCTCCTCGGGCGTCACGCCGTCCGGGCAGGGCGACAACACGATCGTGGTGTTCGACCGGTCAGGGACGCTGCGCACGCCCCGGCTGGTGAGCGACCCCGAGCTGAGCCCCCTGGACCTGAAGCTCGCCCCGAACGGGAACATCGTGGTGGCCAGCCAATGGCCGTTCGGCGCTGCCGACGCCACCGCGAGCGTGCGCGAATACGAACCGGCCACCGGGCGGCTCGTGCGCGTCTTCGCACCCGAGCCCTCGCTCGGGTTCCGAAGGCCGCGCGGGCTGCGGTTCGGGCCGGACGGGCTGCTGTACTGCGTGGGGGAGGACCACGTCGTGGCCTTCGACTTCGGCGCCGGGTCCTTCGCCGGCCCGGTCGTGCGCCTCGCCCGGCTCAACGGCCAGGCGCTGGTCCTCGTGCCGTAGCCGGCGGTTCGCGGCGGGGTCAGCCGGGACGGCCGACGCGGATGGGACCGTGCTGGCCGCCGACGGCGTAGATGACCTGGCCGGTGATGAAGCCGGCGTCCTCGGAGGCGAGGAACGCGACGACGGCCGCCGTGTCCGAGGGCTCGCCGATCCGGCCGAGGGAGAACGCCGAGCCGGCCTCGGCCCGCTGCCGCTCGGTCAGCTGGGCGAACGGGCCGGTGGCGGTGCTGCCCGGCCCCACCGCGTTGACCGTGATCCGGCGCGCCGCGAACTCGATCGCGGCGACCCTGGTGACCTGGTCGAGGAAGGCCTTTACGCCGGAGTACAACGCGATGCCCGGCACCGCCGTCGCGGTGACGCCCGAGCATATGTTCACCACCCGCCCGCCGTCCGCGAGCCTGCCCGCCGCCGCCCGCATCATCAGGAACGGGGCACGGGCGTCGACGGCCACCAGGCGGTCGAAGTCCGCCACCGAGGTCTGCGCAAGCGCCCCCCAGTGAGTGATCCCGGCGTTGTTGACCAGGATGTCCAGCCTGCCCAGGTGGTCCGCCACGGCGTCCACCACCGCCGCCGGGGCGGCCGGGTCGGCGAGGTCCGCGGCGACCGCGATCACCCTGCGGCCCAGTTCCCGTACCTGCGCGGCCACCTGTTCTGCCTCGTCCTTGCCGGCGTGGTAGGTGAAGCCGACGTCGGCTCCCTCCGCGGCCAGCCTGCGCACGATCTCCGCCCCGATCCCGCGGCTGCCGCCGGTGACCAGCGCCACCCGCCCGGCCAGCCGGCCCGTGATGTCCATCGCCCCTCCTTCTGCTCCCGCGAGGTCCCTTCCGCGAGGTCCCTTCCGCGAGGTCCCTTCCGTGAAGTCCCTCGGGCAGCAACCAGTACAGCCGCCCCCCGCCCCGGGCGGAAGGACGTGTTGCGTCCGGTTCCATACGCACCGGGTATAGCTGAGCCAGGGCTGCCGGAAGCCGGCGGGCAGCGCGGCGACGGCCTGCAGCGCGGCGACGGCCTGCAGCCGCAGGTATGTTTCCGCGCTCTGGCGGTTCATATCCTCGGTATGCAAGCCGCGACCATGAGGAGGTACGCCCGGTGGAAAGCGCGGACATGGCCGCAGTTCAGCTCGCTGATCTGGAGTCGATCAGGCGATTCATCGTCGTCGCCGAGGAGCTGAACTTCACCAGGGCCGCGGCTCGGCTTGGCATGGCCCAGCCGCCGCTGTCGGCGGCCATCGGCAAGCTCGAGCGCAAGCTCGGCGTGCGGCTCCTGGAGCGCACCAGCCGCCGGGTCACCCTGACTGCGGCCGGCGCCGTCCTGCTCGAGCAGGGGAGGATCGTGGTCGAGGCGGCAGGCGCCGCGATAGAACGAACCCGCAGGGCCGGAACCCAGCCGGGCCGGCTTACCGTCGCGGTCAAGCCCGGCACCGGTACCGACCTGGTCAGGAAGATCATCAGGCGCTGCGCGAGGGACCCGCGGATGCCGCGGCTGCACGTCGTGTTCGGGTACTCCGGCGGGCCGGCCGCCGCGGTTCGCGGCGGCGCCGCCGACGTCGCGATCCTGCGCGCCCCGTTCGACCGGCGCGGCCTGGACACCGAACTGCTGCTGACCGAGCCCCGGGTCGCGATCCTCCCGGCAGACCACCGCCTGGCCGGGCGGGCCGAACTGCGCCGGGCCAACCTGGCAGGCGAGCCGATGCCGCACTGGGCCGGAGCGCCCGACCCGGCGGCCGCC
>JASHTQ010000391.1 GCA_030040475.1 Streptosporangiaceae bacterium | reverse complement strand
CCGGGGCCTGTCTCCCGATATCGGGGTAATCCCGGAGATTACACTCAGCGGTCATTCAGCTACCGTCGTCATGCTCTGAGATGGCGCGGGAGTCCGCTCCCCGGGCGGCCTCCGCGCCGCCAGATTGGTTCGGCGCGCCATGGGGGCTGCTGGCGCGATGCCGCTGAGGAGCTCGGCATGTTCTTCACCTACCTCGGGCGCGAACTTCGCCGCCGCATGCGCCAGGCGGTGTTCATCGCGCTGGGCCTCGCGCTCGGCGTCGGGCTGGTGATCACGGTGACGGCGGCCGCCACCGGGGTCAAGAACGCACAGGGCACGGTGCTGCACACGCTGTACGGCGTGGGCACCGACGTCACCGTGACCAAGACGCCGAAGGCCGGGTCGGCCACGCCCGGCTCGTTCGGATTCGGTGTCCAGACCGGCACCAGGCAACGGCCCGCGGCCGGTACCAAGATCAACGACAGCACGCTCAGCGGCGGTGGCACACTCGCCTCGATCAGCTCGTCCTCGGTCACCACCGTGGCCGGCCTCAAGGACGTCGCGGCGGCGGCGGGCGGCCTGACCCTGACCGACCGGACGATCTCCGGCACGGTGCCCGCCGTCAACAGCTCCGGCGGCGGTGGCAGTAGCAGTAGCGGTGGCAGTAGCGGGGGCGGCTTCCCCGGCGGCGGCTCTGGCGGCTCTGGCGGCAGCGGCGGGTTCGGGAACTTCCGGGAGAACTTCGACATCGCCAGCTTCGGCGTCGACGGCGTGGACCTGAGCGTGGGCGAACTCGGCCCGCTCAGCACCGGCAAGCTCAGCGCCGGGCGCACGTTCACCACCGCGGACGCCGCCTCCGACGTGGCGATGCTCGACTCCTCCTACGCGACGCAGGACAAGCTGTCCGTCGGCTCCACGATCGAGATCGGCGACAGCAGCGGTGCCGCGACGAAGTTCAAGGTCATCGGCCTCGTCAGCGAGCCCGCCGGGGACAACCCGCCGGACGTCTACATCCCGCTCGCGGTCGCGCAGAAGCTGGCCGGCCTGAAGGACGACGTGAACACGATCTACGTCGCGGCCAGCAGCGCCTCGGCCATCACCACGGTCTCCGGTGAGATCACCAAGGCGCTGCCGTCCGACACCGTGACCACGTCGAGCGACCTGGCCAGTGAGGTCACCGGCTCGCTTTCCAACGCCTCGAGCCTGGCCAACAACCTCGGCAAGTGGCTGGCGATCGCGGTACTCGTGGCGGCGTTCCTGCTGGCCAGCCTCCTGACGATGGCCGCGGTATCCCGCCGGGTCCGTGAGTTCGGCACGCTGAAGGCGCTGGGCTGGAGGAGCCGCAGGATCGTCGGCCAGGTGATGGGCGAGACGGTCGCCATGGGCCTCATCGGCGGCGCGGTCGGCGTCGGCCTCGGCTTCGCCGGAGCCGAACTGGTGTCCAAGCTGACGCACCCGCTGACCGCGGTGGTCGGGCAGACCACCGGCTCGGCCACGCCGGGCGGCGCCAGGCGGTTCGCCTTCCCAGGCAGCACTGCCAGTACCGGCGCCAGTACCGGCGCCGGCGGCAGGCCGGGCGGCGGTGGCGGCGGGTTCTTCGGCCCCGGCGGGCCGGGGGGCGGCAACACCGTGGACGTTCACCTCATCGCCTCTGTCGGCATCGGGATCATCCTGCTCGCGGTCGCGCTCGCGGTGGCCGGCGGGCTGATCGCCGGCACGTTCGGCGGCTGGCGGGCCGCGCGGCTGCGCCCGGCCGACGCGCTGGCCAAGGTGGCGTGACCCCGGCCCGGCAGCAGAGCAGCGGAGCCAGCAGAGAGGAACGCCGGATGTACAAGCTCTCCGGAGTGACCAAGAACTACCAGAAGGGCCGCGGCACCGTGGCCGCGCTGCGCGGCGTCGACCTGGTGATAGAGGACGGCGAGTGGCTGGCCGTGCAGGGGCCGACCGGGCACGGCAAGTCGACGCTGCTGCAGATACTCGGCGGGCTGGACCGGCCGTCCTCCGGCATCGTCGACTTCGACGGACGCGATCTCGCGCAGCTGCGCGAGACCGAGGTGACCAAGGTGCGGGCCACCTCGATCGGCTTCGTGTTCCAGACCTTCAACCTGGTGCCGACGCTGTCCGCGCAGGAGAACGTGGAGGCCGCGCTCGTCCCGCTTCGGGTCGCGGCCTCCGCACGGCGGGCGCGGGCCGCGCTCGCCCTGGAGTCCGTGAGCCTGGAGGACCGGCTGCACCATCTGCCGAGCGAGCTGTCCGGCGGCCAGCAGCAGCGTGTCGCCATCGCCCGTGCCCTGGTCAAGGAGCCGAAGGTGCTGCTCGCCGACGAGCCGACGGGCAACCTCGACGAGGACACAAGGGATGAGATCATCGGCCTGCTTGAGACCATGTGGCGCGAGCGCGGCCTGACCATGGTCCTGGTCACCCATGACAGCACGATCGCCCGCCGCGCCGAGCGCATCGGCCTGATGAAAAACGGCCGCCTCACCTTCGCGGCGCCGGCCCGTCCGCGCCCCGGCCCTGGTGCCGACCCCGCCTAGCGCGCGGGCCCGACCTCGCCTGGGGCGCGAGCCGGGCCTCGCCGAGGAGCAGGTCGGCGAGGTCCGCGGGTTCTGGCCGCACGCCGGACAGGCCGCGGGCGGCGAACCAGTGGCCGACGTTCTCCGCGTCGCGGGTCAGGAACCAGGCGCCGCGGGTGTTCGCGATCACGTCGACCACCTGCGGCAGGTCGATCATCACCAGCCGTCCCTCGTGCACCAGCAGGTTGTACGGCGACAGGTCGCCGTGCGCGAGGCCGTCCGCGGCAAGCGCGACGAGCGCCTGCACCAGCTGATCCCAGAGGTCGGCGAGCTCGGCCGGACCCGGCCTGGTCTCCGCCAGCCGCGGCGCGGCGATCCCGTCGGCCGAGCCGATGAACTCGAGCAGCAGCTCGGTCCCGAGGATCTGGACCGGGTAGGGGACGGGCACCCCGGCCGAATGCAGCCTGTGGAGCGCGCCGAACTCGGCGATCGCCCACTGACCCGCGATGGCCTCCCGCCCGAACGTGGTGCGGCTCGCCGCCGCCCGGTTCTCGCGGGTATCCCTGGTCCGGCGTCCCTCCAGGTAGCCCGAGTCCCGGTGGAACATCCGGTGCTCGGCGGATCGGTACCGCTTGGCCGCGAGCAGGCAGGACCGGTCCGTCCCTGGTACCCCGCGCCGCAGCAGGAAGACGTCGGCCTCCTTGCCGGTCTTCAGGATGCCGAGCTCGGTGTCGACCGCGGCAAGCTCGGTGACCAGCCAGCCCGGGTAGGGCCTGGGGCCGCGCTGGGTCGGTATGGACTGGTCCCAGGTTGACCAGCGGTCGCCGTCGGGCAGTGCGTCGACCGCGTCGTTAACCGGCGGCAGCCGTCGGCGCCTGACCCGCTTGTGCCTGGTCGGATCGTCGTCGTCAACGCGCCACTTACCGCGACCGGAGGTGAACTTTCCTTCGTACGCGGAGTGATAGTCGTGCACTGGCGGTGCTCCTCAGCTGAGCGTGGGATAGGGCAGGCGACAGCACGCCCGCGACGGGCATATACATCGCGCGTCTCCCTTCCGCTCAGCCGGGCCGCATCAGCCCAGACCGCTGCAGCTTGCCATACGGGTCCGGCCCCGTGCAACCGAATTATCGAGCGCCGCACGCAGCCCGCGAAGACGGCGACCAGAACACCACGACCATTGCGACCAGCGTGCCACGAACGCTGCTGTGGAGCTCGCTCGTACCGAGGCGCTGACCGAGGCGCTGACCGACACCAGGGTGGTGCTCGTCACCGGGGCACGTCAGTCCGGGAAGAGCACGCTCGTCGGGCTGGTCGCCAAGGGCCGTGATGCCGAGTGGCGGAACCTGGATACCGCGACGACCCGCCAGGCGGCGATCACCGATCCGGCGCCTGGCACGCTCAGTCGATCGCGTCGCCGCTATCGGGGTCGAAGAAGTGCAGGCGCGCCGGGTCCAGCGTGAAGGTGACCCGGCCGCCGGCCCGGATCGGGTCGGCGGCCGCGGCCGCGGCTCGAGGGTCGACGCGCGCCATCCCGTTGGGCGCGCTGCCCGCGAGGATATCGGCGGATCCAGAGTCGCCCGCCGCCCCCTCGGAACCCGGCCCCCCGGCCGGCGTCGCGTCCACGGAGAAGTACACGTGCCGCTCGCTGCCGAGCACCTCGACCAGCCTGACCTCGGCAACCAGCGCGCCCCCGGAGACCGGCCCGGCACCGGGACCGCCGGCACCGGGACCGCCGACACCGGGACCGCCGGAGACGCCACCGCCGCCGCCGGCGACCGCGAGGTCCTCGGGGCGCACCCCGACGATGATCTTGCGCCCCTGGTAGGCGGCGACTCTGGCGGCGACGGGGGCCGGCAGGGTCAGCTGCTGCGACCCGAGCACCACCGTCGGAGTGGTCCCAGCGGAACCGGCCGCCGCGATGCCCCCCTCGTACAGGTTCATCGCCGGCGACCCGATGAACGTGGCCACGAACACGTTCGCCGGCCGGTCGTACAGCTCCCGCGGCGTGGCGTACTGCTGCAGCACGCCGCCGCGCAGCACGGCGACCCGGTCGCCCATCGTCATCGCCTCGGTCTGGTCGTGGGTGACGTACAGCGTGGCCGCGCCGAGCGACCTGTGCACCCGCAGCACCTCAGAACGCATCTGCACCCGCAGCTTCGCGTCGAGGTTGGACAGCGGCTCGTCCATCAGGAAGACGGCGGGGGAGCGGACGATGGCCCGGCCCATCGCCACCCGCTGCCGCTGCCCGCCGGACAGCTGCCTCGGCTTGCGCCCGAGCAGGTCCTGTACGCCGAGGATGGCGGCCGTGGCCCGGATCCGCTGGTCCCGCTCGGCCCTGCCGACCTTCTTGTTCTCCAGCGCGAAGCCGATGTTCTGGTAGACGGTCAGGTGCGGGTAGAGCGCGTAGTTCTGGAACACCATGGCCACGTCGCGGTGCCTGGGGGAGACGTCGTTGACCACCCGGTCGCCGAAGCTGATCGTGCCCGAGGTGATCCGCTCCAGGCCCGCCACCATCCGCAGCGCCGTGGTCTTGCCGCAGCCGGACGGCCCGACGAGCACCACGAACTCGCCGTCGGAGACCTCGAGGTCCAGCCCGTCGAGCGCGGTGACGCCGGTCGCGTACGTCTTCGTCAGCCCGCTCAGGGTTATCGCTGCCACGCCAGCCTCCGGGTCAGTTCGCGATGCTGCCGAGCAGCAGGCCGCTTCGCCAGTACCGCTGCAACAGCAGGAACAGCGCGATCAGCGGGATGATGGTCACCAGGCCGCCGATCACCACCATCGGGAACAGCTGCGCGTTCCCGCTGTTCTGCGCGCGTTCGGACCACAGCCCGAGGCCCACGGTCAGCGGATAGCGGGTATTGATGTTGAAGATGAGCAGCGGCAGGAAGTAGTTGTTCCACACTCCGACCACGCTGATCAGCAGCACGGTCATGAAGCCGGGCACCATCAGCGGCAGCGCGACCCTGAAGAAGATCCGGGTCTCGCCCGCCCCGTCGATCCTGGCCGCGTCGATGAGCTCGCGCGGGACCGATATGTCGACGTAGGTCCGCATCAGGTAGATGCCGACCGGGCTGATCATCGACGGCAGCACCATCCCCCAGATGGAGTTGATCAGGTGCGCCTTGGCGTAGGTGAGGTACAGCGGCAGGGTCAGCGCGGTGATCGGCACGAGCAGGGCGGCGATCGTCAGGTAGAACAGCACCTTGGATCCGCGGAAGCGGAACCGGGCGAAACCGTAGCCGGCGAAGGCGGAAAGCAGCGTCGCGCCGCCGCCGCCGATCACCGCGTACAGCGCCGTGTTGCCGAACCACTGGATGTACGTCCCGTACCCGTCCACGTTCTGGAACAGCAGCGAGAAGTTGTGGAAGAAGCTGAACGGCCGCGCGAACCAGAAGCCGAACGTCTCGAAGATGTTCGCCTGGTTCTTCGTCGAGTTGATGACGATCCACGCGATCGGGACCAGGGTGAAGATGGCGAACAGGAACGCGAGCACGGTCAGCAGCGTGACCGTCCCGCGCCGCAGCCCGTAGAACTCGACGGGTATGGTCCCGTCCCGCTCCTCAAGCCGCTCCCGCCGCCGCCGCTCCCGCCTCGACTCAGGCGGCGGGCCGGCCGCGGCGGGAGCGGCGGCAGCAGGCGGGGCAGTCGTGACGGCGCTCACGCGAACTCCCTCCTGCGCCGCCTAAACAGCAGCGACGCGGTCGAGATCACCACGATGACCAGGCCGAGGATCACCGCGCCCGCCGCCGCAAGGTTGGTCTCCGAGGCGGCGATCGCCGTGTTGTACAGGTACAGGGTCGGCGTGTAGTTGACCGACACCGAGCCGGTCTCGAAGTACGACAGCACGAGCGGCTCGGTGAAAAGCTGCAGCGCGCCGATCGTGTTGAGGAAGATGAGCATCACGATCGCGGGCCTGACCAGCGGCAGCTTGATCCGCAGGATGATCTTCCACAGCGGGGTGTCGTCCAGGATCGCCGCCTCGACCACGTCCCGCGGCACGGACTTCAGCGCGGTGTACAGGATCACCATGTTGTAGCCGGTCCACTCCCAGATCACGATCACGATGATCGAGGGCAGGATCAGCGACGGCGAGAAGAAGTTGGTGCCGGAGAAGCCGAGCACGTTGGCCAGGTGCACCATCGGCCCGAACTGGGGCTCGAGCAGGAACGACCACATCACCGCGCCGACCACGGCGGGCACCGCGAACGGGATGAAGAAGATCGTCCGGAACGTGCGGCCGAACTTCGCCACGCCGAGGTCGAACACGCACGCGAAGAAGAACGCGATGAGCAGCATGACCGGGATCTGGATGGCCGCGTAGATGATCACCCTGATCACGCCGGACCAGAACTGCGACGACTGCAGCGTCGCGGTGTAGTTCGACGCCCCGGTGAAGACCGTGCCGCCGATGATCCTGGTCGTGTACAGGCTCGTGTAGATCGCGTAGACCAGCGGCACGATCATGAACAGCACGAAGCCGACCAGGAACGGCACGACGAACCAGATCCCGCGGCGGTCCCTGCGCCGGACCCAGCTGCCCCTGCGGGCGGGGGCGGTATAGCTCACGGCCGTTGACTCCCTTCAAGCGGGCCCGGGGGCCCGGGTCGAGCCCGAGCCCCCGGCGTAACGCGACGGTTCAGGTCGAGACCGTGAACCCCTGGGCCTTGGCGTAGCTCACCAGGACGTTCTGGAAGTCCTGGAAGGCGGCCTGCAGCGTCTCCTTCCCGTTCATCACCCCGGCGAAGACGGTGGCCGACTCGGTCAGCGCCTCGGTCATGAACGGCGGCCATTCCACGCCCTTGATGTCGCTGGCCGCCGCGGAGAACGCCACATCCGGCGTCGAGGAGCCGGAAAGCGCCACCGTGGTGTCCTTGAACGACGGGTTGTCAAGCAGCGGCAGGAACGTCGGGAACAGCGAGGACGGCGCGGTCTTCGTGATGTTCCACGAGGCGGTCGTGCCGTTCAGCCACTCGGCGAACTCCGCGGCCTGCGCCGGGTGCTTGCTCTGGGAGAAGACCGGGTAGGTCGAGCCGCCCCAGTTCGCGGCCACGTCGGCGCCCGCGGTCCACTGCGGCAGCGCGGTCGCGCGCCAGTCGCCGATCGACGCCTTGGCGTCGGGCGCGAAGTACGACGGGCCCCAGGCGGAGCTGATCCAGCTCGCGTCGATGCCCTTGTCCAGGTCGGCGAACGAGGTGGCGGACACGTCGGTCGTCGCGTTGACGTCGTGCGCGGCCAGCAGCTTCTGCCAGTAGGCGGCGAACGCCATCTGGGCCGGTCCGGTCCAGTCGATGGTGACGCTGCTGCCGCCGGTGTAGACGAACGGCCAGGCGTTGTCCTGCGCCATCAGGCTCATCACCCACTGCAGGTCGATCGCCGAGAAGTTCGTCATGTACGCGCCCGGGTTGTCCTTGTGCAGCGTGGCCGCCTCGGTGGCGAACTGCGCCCAGGTCGTGGGCGGGGTGAGGTGGTACTTGGCCAGCTCGTCGGTGTTGTAGTAGAACGCGACCGGGCCGGAGTCGCCCGGCATCGCGTAGACGTCGGAGCCCTGGCTGACCTCGTCCCAGGCCCAGGCCGTGAAGTCGCTCTTGTAGTTGTCCGCGCCGTAGGGCACGAGGTTGACCACGTTGTGGGTCACCTCGAACGAGGGCAGCTCGTCGAACTCCACCTCGGCCACGTCCGGCGCGCCGGAGCCGGCCTTCAGCGCGTTCGTGATCGCCACGTACTCCGGATCGCCGGCCCCGACGTCCTCCTGGGTCACGCATATCCCGGGGTGCGTCTTGTTGAACTCGGTGACGGCCCGGCCCATCCCGGGTACCCATGCCCAGAAGGTGATCTTGACGGCGCTTGGGTTGCAGGAACCGCCCGCCACCACGGTGACGGTCGGGCTGGCGCTGGCACTCGCGGTTGAGGTCGCGGCAGCGCTGCTGCTCGACCCGGCCGCGGCCGGCGAGGAGGTTCCGCTGCTGCTGCACGCGGCAAGGAGCGAGATGGCGGCGGCTCCGGCCACCGCGGCGGACACACGCGCCGGCCTTCTGGCCAGCGCCGGGAATCGCTTTCTCGACGACATTGTGGCTAAACTCCTATGTTCGGTGTTGCCGTGTTTATCTGCGGTTGCCGCTGTCCCCCCGGCCGTCGCGGCGTACGGCGGCGATGACCTTCCGGCGCCTACCTGCTGGTCATCGCGGCCTCGATAACAGTGAACGACCGGGGTGGCAGCCGCACGGCGACCATCCCGTTCCTGGTGTCCTCCGATCCCTCTTCCAGCTGGGCCGGCTCCACGTCCGGCAGGGTCCGGGCCTCGCCGGGACGGGCGGCGGTAACCGTCCTGATCACGGCGGACCCTTCGAATACGTGGTCGCGCAGCACCACCTCTGCCATCTCAGGCTCCTCCGGGCTGCGGTTGACCAGCGTCATTGCTACCCGCCTGTTGTTAGCGTTAACATCTTGGGCGCTAACGGTGGCGGCGGCGTCGATCACGCCGAACGGCCCGAGGTCGGCGACCCGGAACGGCCACCGGCTCGCCCCGGCGGGCAGCTCCGGGCTGACCACGGGGCCGTCGACGTACACGTCCACGGCCACGTCCAGGGCGGCCTGGCTGTGCAGCAGCACCGGGTACCAGATCGGCTGCACGGCCGCGGCCTCGCCGTTCGTGACGATCGGCGCGATCGCGTTCACCAGCTGCGCCAGGTTCGCCATCCGGACCCAGTCGCAGTTCCTGGTGAAGATGTTCAGGTACGTGCCGACGGCGAGCGCGTCGGTGAACGTGTAGCGCTCCTCGAGCGCGCCGGTCATCTGCCGGTACCAGACGTTCCACTCGTCGTAGGCGATCCGCGGCGGCGTGGCGAGCTTCTGCCGGTAGGCCGCCCGCTGCAGCAGCGCCCTGGCGCACCGGATCGCCCGCTCGGCCTGGTGCGGCTGCAGCACGTTGGTCCAGTAGTCGTCGCTGCCGGTGTAGATGTGCAGCGAGTGGTAGTCCACCATCGCGGCCATCCCGTCGATGACCACCTGGTCCCACTCGTTCCAGCCGTTCATCCCGCAGGACACCAGCCGGGCGCGCGGGTCGATCATCTTGATCGCGCGGGCCCACCGGGTCGCCTCGCGCACGTACTCCTCGGCCGAGACCGCGCCCACCTGCCAGTCGCCGTACATCTCGTTGCCGAGCTCCCAGTAGCTGACCCGGTACGGCTCGTCCCTGCCGTTCGCCCGGCGCTGGTTCGCCCAGTACGTGTTGCCCGCCGAGTTGCAGTACTCGACCCAGGCGAGCGCCTCCGCCAGCGTCCCGGTGCCCATATTCAGGCAGATGTACGGCTCGGTGCCGAGCTCGGCGCAGTACCCCAGGTACTCGTCGGTGCCGAACCTGTTGGACTCCTCGCCTCCCCAGGCCAGCTCGGGACGGCGCGGCCTGCGGTCCTTCGGCCCGACGCCGTCGGCCCAGTGGTAGTTGCTGACGAAGTTCCCGCCCGGCCACCGCAGCACCCCGAGACGCAGTTCGCGCAGCAGCCCGAGCACGTCCTTGCGGAACCCACGGTCGTCGCTGAGCGCCGAGCCCTCGTCGTACAGCCCCCCGTAGATGCACCTCCCGAGGTGCTCGACGAAGCCGCCGAACACCTTCCGGTCGAGCCGTCCGACCTGCCGGGCGGGGTCAATGGCGATCCGGGTCACATGGACTCCTTCCCGGGGCGGGCCTGCGACGCCCCGCACGAATCGCGGACGATCAGCTCCACCGGCAGCAACGGCGTCCGCTCCGGCACCGGCTCGCCCGCGATGGCGCGCAGCAGCAGTTCCACCGCCTGCCGCCCGGTCTCGGCCAGCGGCACCCGCACGGTGGTCAGCGGCGGCGTCAGGTACTCTGCGAACGGTATATCGTCACAACTCACCACTGCCACATCTTCAGGCACTCTGCGTCCTGTGCGCCACAGCGTGCTCAGCACTCCGATCGCCATCACGTCGCTGTGCACGAAGATCGCGGTCAGCCTGGGCGAGCGTTCGAGCAGCAGCCTGGTCGCGACCGCGCCGCCGCGCGGCGTCCAGTCGCCCTCCGACACCAGGTCCTCGCTCGGCTCCAGGCCGGCCGCCCGCAGCGCGTCCTCGTAGCCGTGCAGCCTGCTCCGGGTAACGCGCCGCCGGAACAGCCCGGTAACCGTGCCGATGCTGGTGTGCCCGAGCCCGGCCAGGTGCTCGACGGCCAGCCGCCCGGTGTCCCTGTGATTGGATCCCACCATCGGGACGCCGCCGCCCGGCACGGCCTGCAGGCTGACCGACGGCACGTACCGCCGGAGCAGGTCGGCGACCTCGGTGTCCTCCTCCACCTCGGGCGCCGCGGCGATGATGCCGTCCACCCGGCGCTCGATCAGCGTCCGCACGATGTCGGCCCCGTCCGCGCCGCCCACGGCCAGGTGCCCGACCAGGACGGAGTGCCCGTTCGCCCGCGCCGCCTGCTCGGCCGCCACCGACGCCTGCGCGATGGCGACGTCGGTCGCGTCGCTCGCGACCAGCCCGATCGTCGCGGTGGCACGCTGCACCAGGCTCCGCGCGATCGTGTTCGGCCGGTACCCGAGCTCGCTGGCCGCGGCCATGATCCGCGCCGCGGTCTTCGCGGACACCCGGACGTCGCCGCCGTTGAGGACCTTGCTGGCGGTCTGGAAGCTGACCCCGGCATGCGCCGCGACCTCCTTGATCGACACATACCGCCGTCGGGCCATCGCATCCGTCCTCGACCGCTCTGCCCCTTTGACCACTCCGGCCTTCGACCATGGGCGAACGTTCGCTCTAGACGCTAAATCCGCCGCACCGCACCGGTCAAGTGGATGTGGCTAAGATGTTTCGACGCCGTTACCGGCCAGCGACCCCCAGTCCGCAAGCGTGGCTACGTCATTGCCCGTAGATTGTTCCGCGGGGGCCTGGAGGTCAGATGTTGCCGAACAAGGTCGTCATCTCCGCGGTGGTGATCACGGCGGCAGCCGTCGCCGTCGCCGTCGCCATCTTCGAATCCCAGCTGCACAAGCCGGCCAGCGCGAGCCCGGGTCCCGCCGCGACGTCGCCAAGCGCCACCCCCGCCACCAGCGCCGACGCGGTAGCCGGCGGCCCGGCCACGTTCCAGGGCCCGGACGGCGTGCAGGCCCGCTGGGTGATCGAGGAGAACGACAAGCCGGGCACGACCGCCTGGGAGATCCACGGCAAGCACGGCGGGATCGCCGGCTTCGCCAACCAGATCTACGCCAAGCAGGGCCAGCAGGTCACCCTGTACGTCAGCACGACCGGGCCCAGCTTCCGGGCGCAGGCCTTCCGGATGGGCTACTACCACGGCAAGGGTGCCCGCCTCATCTGGACCTCGCCGCAGGAAAAAGGCAAGAACCAGCCCGCCTGCCCGGTCACCCCCGGCATCAACATGGTCGCCTGCGACAACTGGACCCCGTCGCTGACCTTCGCCGTGACCCCGGCGTGGATCCAGGGCGACTACCTGATCAAGCTGGCAGGCCCGGGCAACAGGCAGAGCTACGTGCCGCTGACGATCTGGGACCCGGCGAGCACCGCCACCTACGTGATCAAGAACGACGTGTTCACCTGGCAGGCCTGGAACCCCTACGGCGGCTACGACTACTACCAGGGCCTCGGCGCCTGCCCGGCGGACGTCTACCCGCTGTGCTCGCGGTCAAGGGTGGTCTCCTACGACCGCCCCTACGCCGCGGAAGACGGCTCGGGCAATTTCCTGACCCTTGAGTATCCCCTGGTCAGGTGGGCCGAACAGCACGGGCTCGACGTCACCTACGCCACCGACCTGACCATCCAGCAAGACCCGGGCTACCTGCTGCGGCACAAGGTGCTGCTGTCCCTGGGCCACGACGAGTGCTGGTCCTACGGCGAGCGCGAGGCCGCCGTCAACGCCTACGACAAGGGCATGAACATCGTCTTCTTCGCCGCCAGCCCGGTGCTGCGGCACGTGCGGACGCAGGCCTCCCCGCTCGGCCCCAACCGCGAACTTGTCGACTACCGCGACTCCGCTGCCGACCCGCTCGACGGCCACGGCAACCCGATGCAGGTCACCGGCAACGAGTGGTCCAGCCCCCCGTCAAGCTGGTCCGAGTACGACTTCGTCGGCGACACCTACTCCGGCTTCCTCGAGCCGGGCCTGCACACCGGCTTCACCGTGTCCGACGCGAGCGCCTGGATCTTCGACGGCACCGGCCTGCGCAACGGCGAGGTGGTGCCCGGCGTCGTCGCCTCCGACACCGACCAGTTCGCCGCGGCCGACGGCCAGCCCGCCGACGACCAGATCTTCGGCCACTCGCCGATCGCAGGGACGCTGGGCCAGCACAACATGACCCCCTGGTTCTCCGACATGACCTACTACACCAACGCCACCACCGGTGCCGGCGTCATCGACACCGGCACCAACAACTGGATCCCCGCGCTGGAGGGCCACTCCGGCTGCCACCCGGGCGGCGTCTGCGAGTCGGCCATGGTCCAGCGGATAACCGCCAACATCTTCAAGCTCTTCGGCCAGGGTCCCGCCGCCCGCCTGGAACCCTCCGTAGCCAACTGGCGCCAGGTAACCGGCCAGTAACCCAGCCCCCTGGAATCCTGCCCACCCCCGCGCCCCCTCCTTCATTTATGCCGAACGGGCCGTGGTACCCCGCCCAGCCCCACTCCCTCGCCCCCCGCCCTCGCGCCCCCCGCCCCAGCGCGCGATCGTGCACAGTTACCCTCCGCCACCTGGGGGGTAACTGTCCACGATGACCGGGCGCGGTCTTAGACCTGGACGAACTCGATGCCGGTGAGGCGGCAGAAGGCCTGCCAGTCGGCGGCGTGGTGGCCGAGGTTCATGACCTCGTGGTGCGGCCCGCCGGCCGTCAGCCACCCGTCCAGGCAACGACGCAGCCCAGAGGCGGGCCGGAACTGCCCGTACGGCATCTCCAGCGCGGGCAGTTCCTGGCTGTCCAGGTTCTCGCCCTCGGCGACCACCAGCCGGAAGCGCTCGCCCTCCAGCGAGACCAGGGTGGCCAGCGTGGCGGGACCCGGCTGGTACTGGAACAGGAACGTCGGCGGGTCCGCGAGCCGCCCGATGCCCAGCGGCCGCTTGATCAGCCGCACCGGCCGGTCGCTGCGCGCGATCTTCCAGTTGCCCTCGCCCATGTGGCTCATCAGCACCGAGTCCGACGGGAAGTCCATCGCGTACATCTCGGTGAAGTGCGCGTCGCCGATCAGCACGTGCCCGGCGTAGACCAGGCAGGCGGTGAGCACGTCGCCCTCGGCCGCGTAGCCGAAGCCCTTGGCCATCAGCGACGAGGCCGCGGCCAGCGGCAGCCGGTGGAACCTGCCGTCCTCGCCGATCGCGTCGAAGTGCGCCGTGTACGCGCCGAACCCGCGGTCGCGGAGGATCTTCTCGATCGCCACCTGCATCCTGGCGTGGTCGGTCCGCTCTTCGGGGGACAGCCGCGGGTCGATCTCGAAGTTCTTGTCCTCGAACTCCATCACCGCCGAGACCGCCTCGGGGTCGGCCTCCTGCGTGCCCCGCCACAGGTCGCCCTGCGCGACCGCGATGATCGCCGGGCCGAGCGACCTGACGAGCGCGGACTCGTCCACGCGGATGTCGCCCATCTCGTTCATCGCGTAGCCGAAGATCGCGACCTTGAGCCGCTTCCACGCGGTCGCCGCGGCCGCCGCCCGGGCCCAGCGGTCCACCGCCACGCGGAACGAGTCAAGATGCCAGTCGTCGGTGATGACGGCGAACGGCTTGCCCGCGCGGACCATGGCGTTCGCCGTGTCCTGCGCGCCGTGCACGCCCTGGTTGTAGGTCATGTCCGCCATGTCCCAGGCGGGCGTCACGTCGGGCTCGGGCTGGATGTTCGCCAGGCAGATCGGCAGCCGTGACTCCGAGAGCAGCCGCGCCACCCGCATCGCCGGGCCGTAGGTGAGCATCACCACGAGCACGCCGTCCAGGTCGGAGTCCTCGAACTCGCGCATCGCGTGCTCGGCGTCCTGGCGGTACTTGATGGCCTTGCTCGGAATGAACTCCCCGACGTCCGACAGGTGCGCGGCGAGCTCGGCGGCGTACCCTTCCTGCCGCTGCGCGATCCCCGGGATCATGTCGTCGTACAGGTCCTGCATGATCCCGAGGATCCCGATGCGCGGCTTTCGCCCGTTCAGCGCGGTCATGAGCTCTCCTCCAGTGTGGTAATCCAAAGGCGCGGGGTCAGCGCTGCCCGTACTGGTTCTTGTAGCGAGCGTGCAGCGCGTCCACCGCGCCGGAGGGCAGCGGCGTCAGCTCGCCGTACGCGCGGGCCAGATGGACGGTGCGCGCCACGTCCTCGCACATCACGGCGGCCTTGACCGCGTCGCGTGCGGTGCCGCCGATGGTGAACACGCCGTGGCTGCGCATCAGCACGGCGGGGGAGCGGTGCCCGGCCAGCGTCGCGACCACGCCGCGGCCGATCTCATCGCTACCGATCAGGGCGAACGGCCCGACCGGGACCTCGCCGCCGAACTCGTCGGCCATCGCGGTGAGCACGCACGGGATGGCCTCGCCGCGCGCCGCCCAGGCGGTCGCGTACGTGGAGTGAGTGTGCACCACGCCGCCGACCAGCGGCATGTGCCGGTAGATGTAGGCGTGCGTGGCGGTGTCGCTTGAGGGGCTCAGCC
Organism: Streptosporangiaceae bacterium; assembly: GCA_030040475.1. The sequence goes on along the minus strand of JASHTQ010000391.1, from coordinate 5,806 downwards.
CGTGCGCGGAGACCGGCTTGCCGTCCAGGTCGCAGACCACCATCGACTCCGGCGTCAGGTCGTCGTAGGACACCCCGCTCGGCTTGATCACCATCAGCTCCGAGCCGGGGGCCCGCGCTGACACGTTGCCCGAGGTCCAGGCGACCAGGTTGTTGCGCACGAGCTCGGCGTGCAGCGCGCAGACGGTCACCCGCAGCGCGGCGATCTCGGCGTCCTCCGCGGCACTCATCTAACGCTGCCCTTCGCGACGTGACCACGTGTCCTGACTCATGAACCACTGCCCGTCCGGCTCGCATGCGCGCGGTCGCGGATCGCCCGAAGCCGGTGCATGACCGGATTGCCGCCGCGGCCGAAATAATCGTGCAGCCTCACGTACTCGGCGCAGAGCTCGTCGTAGACGTCCGCGCGCGCCGCGTCGGGCCGGTAGACGTCCCGCTCGATCCGGCCCATCGCGGCCGCCGCCTCCGGCACGTCCGGGTAGGCGCCCGCCGCGACCGCCGCGTGGATGGCCGAGCCCAGGGCCGGCCCCTGGTCCGACCCGATCACGTGCAGCGGGCGCCGGGTGACGTCGGCGTAGACCTGCATGATCGGGACGCTCTTGATCAGGCCGCCGGCCACCACAAGCTCGGTGACGGGAACGCCGGACGCGCAGAACGTGTCGATGATCAGCCTGGTGCCGAACGCGGTCGACTCGATCAGCGCGCGGTACATCTCCGGCGCCGTGGTCGCGAGCGTCATGCCCACGAGCACGCCGGACAGCCGCCCGTCGACGAGCACCGAGCGGTTGCCGCCCTCCCAGTCGAGCGCGATCAGCCCGCCCGCCCCGGTCGGCAGCGCGGCCGCCTTCTCGTCAAGCAGCGCGGGCAGCGACACGCCGCGCCGGCGCGCCTCCTCGGCGAACTCGCCTGGCACCCCGTTGCGGGCGAACCAGGCGAAGATGTCGCCCACCCCGCTCTGCCCCGCCTCGTACCCCCACAGCCCGGCCACGATGCCCCCGTCGACCACGCCGCACATGCCGGGCACCTCCGACAGGTCCGTGCCGTTCATGACGTGGCAGGTAGAGGTGCCCATGATCAGGACCATCTTGCCAGGCACGACCGGGCCCGCCGCGGGCACGGTGACGTGCGCGTCCACGTTGCCGATGGCGACGGCGATTCCCTCGGGCAGCCCGGTCAGCGCGGCGGCGGCCGGCGTCAGCGACCCGGCCCGGGCGCCGAGCGGCGAGATGGGATGGTCCAGCTTGCCGATCGCGAAGTCGGCGAACCGCTCGTCGAGCGCGGCCAGGTACTCGCGGGACGGGTAGCTGCCGTCCTGGAAGATGCCCTTGTACCCGGCCGTGCAGGCGTTCCTCGTCTCGGTCCCGGCCAGCTGCCAGATGATCCAGTCGGCGGCCTCGATCCACCGGTCGGCCCGCCGGTACATCTCGACGTCCTCGTCGAGCACCTGCAGCGCCTTGGCGAACTGCCACTCCGAGGAGATCTTCCCGCCGTAGCGGTTGATCCACTTCTCGCCGCGCTCGTGCGCGACGGCGTTGATCCGGTCCGCGTGAGCCTGCGCGGCATGATGCTTCCACAGCTTCGGGTACGCGTGCGGGCGCGCCGCCAGCCCGGGCAGCCGGCACAGCGGAGTCCCGTCGGCGAGGGCCGGCAGGCACGTCGAGGCGGTGAAGTCGGTGGCGATGCCGATCACCTGTCCGGGGTCGATGCCCGCGTCCCTGATCGCGGCGGGCACCGCCGCGCGCAACGCCTCGATGTAGTCGCCCGGATCCTGCAGCGCCCAGTCCGGCGGGAGCTCTCCGTAACCGGCCAGCTCCTGGTCGATCACCCCGCGGGTGTACTCGCTCACCGCGGTTCCGGCCTCGGTGCCGTCGCTGACCCGCGCCACCAGCGCGCGCGCCGACAGCGTCCCGAAGTCCACCCCGACGACAAAGGAGTCCCCGCCGACAAAGGAGTCCCCGCCGGTCACGAAGCGTCCCTCCCGCCACAGAATGCGTCACCGCCGACGCCTTTGTTAGCGCTAACATCCATTTGCCCGCCTCACCCTACGTTCCTTCGACTGCATTCTTGCCTGTCCCCCCGGCGCTCAACCGCCGGCCCCCGCCCGAACCCTCCGGGCGCGGCCCCTCAGCGGCCGGGCGGCGGGGCGGCGCTCGCCCGCACGACAAGCTCCGGCGCGACACGCACCCGCAAGCCGGCCGCGATCGCGCCGGACATCCGGTCGACGAGCGTGCTCAGCGCCCGCCTCCCGACCTCACCGAAGTCCTGCCGCACGGTAGTCAGCGGCGGCAGATAGTAACCCGCCTCCGGCACGTCGTCGAACCCGACGATGCTCACGTCGTCAGGGACGCGCAGGCCTCGCTCGGCAAGCGCGCGCATGACGCCGAGCGCCATCGTGTCGTTTCCGCAGAGCACGGCCGTCACCGCCGGGTCGCGAGCCAGCTTGCATCCCACCTGGTAACCCGAGGCGGACGACCAGTCGCCTTCCAGAACGTCGGGCTGCCGCGCCCGGGCATCGACGAGCGTCTGCCGCCATCCGTCCACGCGTTCCTGAGCGTCCAGGCACGACGAGGGACCCGCCACGTGGTACACGGTCTCGTGCCCGAGGCTGAGCAGGTAACGGGTCGCCTCGGCCGCGCCCGCGGTGTTGTCGATCGCCACCGAGGTGACCGCGGCCCGGGTACCGCAGCCCACGGCGACCAGCGGCACCTGAGCGGGCACGTGCGCGAGGGCGGCCACGGCGGTGTCCTGCGTCGCGATGACGATGATGCCCTCAATGCCCTGGCCGAGGAACCGGTCCACCGCGTCGAGCATCGACCCGCGATCCAGCGCCGGCAGGCTGGCGACCGACACGAAGTAGGCGTCGTGCGCCGCCCGCTCGAAGCCGTACAGCATCGAGGCGGGCCCGTAGAGCATGGTGTCGAAGCTGATCACGCCCAACGTGTGCGTGCGCCGGGTGACCAGCGTCCGCGCCGCCGCGTTCGGCCGGTAGGCGAGCTCGCGGATGGCGGCGAGCACCCTCTCCCTGGTCGGTGGGCGAACGTTCGGATGGTTGTTGAGGACCCGCGACACGGTCTGGTGGGAAACCCCGGCCAGCCTGGCCACGTCGGCCATGACCGGCGGCCTGGACATGTTCCCGTTGCCCGCAACGCGCACGACCGACGCCCGCACCTGGCTCGCTGCCCGTTCACCCGGTGACGACGTCACGTCGTGCCTCCCTCTGCCGCGCGCGCAATAGCCATGCGGTCAGCCGGCGCCGACGTTAGCATTCGCATCCATGCAGGTCAGATGGCGGTGCGAGCCCCTTGAACCCCCGTCAGCGACATGCACCCTCCTCCGCCGCCCGGATTCCCTGCACCTCAGCGTAGCCGTCACGCCGCCCCCGCGGTAGCCTCGGCCCGGACCCGTCAGGTCCGGCCCGGGTGCCCGTGCCGAGCCCGTCAGGTCTTGTCGCGGGTCTTCTGGCCCTCGCGCAGGTCGCGGAGCGCGGCCCGGGCCCGCTGCCCGGCCTCGCTGTCGCGCAGGTCCCGCAGGGCGTCCTTCGCCTTCTGCCCGGCGTCGCTGTCGCGCAGGTCCCGCAGGGCATCCTTGGCCTTGCGCCCCGCCTCGCCGTCCCGCAGGTCGCGGATCGCCGCCTCGGCCTTGCGCCCCGCCTCGCTGTCCCGCAGATCCGACAGCGCGGCCTTGGCCCGGTGCGTCGCCTCGGCGCGCTGCCCGCCCCGCAGCCAGGCGATCAGCCTCGCCCACCAGCCCCGAACCTGCTGCTCAATCTCTCCGGCCATCGCGGACTCTCCTTCACGCTTAGCCCCCGCGGCTCATTCCATCAACAAGATATAACGTGTCGAAGCCCAGGCCAAATCCGGCCCGTAACCAAGCACCTGACGACCTGCTACCCGCTCCCAGCCCAGCCAACCCTCCCCGCCCGCGCATCCCCAGGCCCCGCCCAGCCCAAGGCCCGGCCCGCGCCCCGCGAGCACTCCGGGCCTCCGTCCGCCCGCACCCCGCGCGCGGTGACACAATGCCACCCGTGTCACGTCAACGCATCACCGGGCACTCGCCCTACGAGCCGCTGTTCGGTTTCTCCCGCGCCGTGGTGTCCGGCGACCGGGTCCTTGTGGCCGGAACCGCGCCGGTCCCGCCCGGCGGAGGCCCGCCCCCCTCCGACTCCTACGCCCAGGCCAGGCTGTGCATCGACCTGATCGCCGAGGCCCTGGACCGCGCGGGCACGGACCTGGACCACGTCATCCGCACCCGCATGTTCCTCACCGACCCCGCCCACTGGCGCGAGGTCGCCCGCGCCCACGGCGACGTCTTCGCCGAGATCCGCCCCGCCGCCACCGCCGTGATCGTGTCCGCTCTGCTCGACCCCGCCTGGCTAGTCGAGATCGAAGCCGAAGCCGTCCTTCCCGACCGCTAGCCTCGCGGATCCAACTACACCGAAGCCCAGCGTCCCCACCCGTCCCAGAGCTCTGATGTCGGAGCGAGCCCGGTCCAAACTTCCGGGAGGATCCGGGCTTCGGGGAGGATAAAGGGCGCTATGATGCACCGGATCCTCCCCGAATCCCTAAAGCTCCCCGCTATTTTTCAAATACCCGTTCAAGTCGATGTCCCCTGCGTCCGCCGAGCAGAGAGGGATTGTCGTTACGGCGGCACCGCCCGCTTTGCGCAGGAGGCGCCAGCGCGTCACACCCGCAAGCCCCGCTCCCCGGCCGCTAGTCACCCCGAACCCGTATCCCGTCCAAGATCACGTCCACCACCCCGGTCACGAAGGCATCGTCGAGCGGCAGGTGCCCGAGCAGCAGCCGGTGCTGCGCCGCGCCGAAGAACAGGTCGAGGACCATCTCCTGGTCCACCGACGCGGGGATCTCCCCCCGTGACACCGCCCGGTCCAGCATGATCCGGTGCTGGCGCCGCAGCGGCTCGAGCACCCGGTCCCGCCAGGCCGCCCGCAGCGAGGGATCGTGCTGCGCCTCCCCGATCAGCCCGGCGAGCACCGGACCCGCCGGGGTCTGCGTCACCGCCCGCACCCACGCCCGCAGCGCCGCGACCAGGTCGCCCCGCAGCGTCCCGGTGTCCGGCAGCGGCTGCTGCGCGGCGAACGAGGCCACGAACGCATCCAGGGCGAGCAGCCCCTTGGACGGCCACCGCCGGTAGATCGTCGCCTTGCCGACCCCGGCCCGGGCCGCGATCTCCTCGATCGACATCGCCGCGAGCCCCCGCTCGGCGAGCAGTTCCACGGTCGCGTCCAGGATCGCCCGGTCCGCCTCGGGACTGCGCGGCCGCCCCCGCGGCGCCCCGCCGTCAGGAATTTCCTCGTTCACCATGCCGTTGTACCCTCTGAATTACGAAACGATCCGTAACGTATCTGATTGGTATCATGCCTGCCGCCGCCTCTCCTCAAACCACCACGCCCCAATCAGCCACCCCAAACTCACCAGCCCCCCGCCCAGAGCCAGCTCCCCGCCCAGACCCGGCGCCACGCCCAGAGCCAGCCCCCCGCCCAGACCCGGCACCACGCCAGCAACCCGCGCGGCAGCAACCGCGCCGCCCCCTCCAGCTGGCCCTGATTCTCGTCGCCGCGTTCATGGTCGTCCTGGATTTCAGCATCGTGAACGTGGCGCTGCCGTCAATACAGCGCGAGCTCCACATGCCGCCGAACGCCGTGCAGTGGATCGTCACCGGTTACGCCATCTCCTTCGGCGGCCTTCTCATCCTCGGCGGCCGGGCCGCCGACCTGCTCGGCCGCAGGCGCATGTTCGTCATCGGCCTGGTCGCGTTCGCCCTGGCCAGCCTGGCCGGCGGCCTGGCGC
>JASHTQ010000390.1 GCA_030040475.1 Streptosporangiaceae bacterium | reverse complement strand
CGCGCCCGTCTGGGCTACCGGGGCTGTCGGGCTGCGGAAGCCCTGGGTGTCGAAGCCGTCCTCGCCGTAGCCCAGGTCATAGTCGATGGTGGCGCCGCCAGGCGCACCATAGCCACGCGGGCGGCTATTACCCAGGTCGCGATGCGATGCGTCAAAGTCATTAGCTCTGCTGCTCACGCGTCCTCGCTGGTGGCTGGGAAGCCGCGGCTAACCGGAAGCGACTTCTTCCCTGACGGCGGGTCTGCTTAGTCCCGGGAAACCCGCCGGGTCACACGTTACCTCCTGGATCCCGTGTTCACTGGCTGGTCCGCGCACGTCGTCTGCGACGTGCGGCAGGCTCGCCAGTACCGAGAACGTAAGACGATGCGAGGTGGTTCCACCCGCAACTCTGACAGACCTCGACCACATAGACCCGGAATTCGCCGTATTCGGCGGCCATCTCAGCGAGTTCTCGTGCTTGCTTGACCCGTCCCTCGTACTGCCCGAGCTCGTCGCCGTACACGTACGTGACGTGGGTCAGCTTGGCCTTCCTGCAGATCGGGCAGGGAGTCTGGGTGGGCTCCCCGTGGAACTTGGCGGCCCGCAGCAGGTAGGGGTGGGCGTCGCAGACGTCGGCAACCGTCGTGTGCCCGGAGTACACCGACGCGAGCGTGGCCCGGCGAGCGAGCCCGTAGTCCACGACGGAACGCCTTGACGTCATGTTCGCCAGCGTACGTCGGAACCGGCCGTGCGCCGAGCCCCAAGATCACGGACTTGCGTCGGCGCGCGTCACGACGTACCGTTTAGATATATCAATGCGATACATCGAGACGACCTAACGGTCGGAACTATCGTCCCGACACATCGCAGGGATATATAGCAGACGGACAACAGTTCCTCAACGGAACAACCGGATATAGCCACCAACTTCCGCCAACTGGGGGCAGCGTGGGGCGTAATCGCTCCGGCGTACTCGAGCTTGCCGTGCTCGGGTCGCTGCAGGGAACCCCGATGCACGGCTACGAGCTGCGCAAGCGGCTGTACACCGTGCTCGGCGCGTTCCGCGCGCTGTCCTACGGGTCGCTGTACCCGTGCCTGCAGGATCTTCTCGCCGACGGGCTGATCGTGGAGGAACACGACGAGGCCGTCGCCGACGATGCCCGCGCCGTCGACCGGCAGGCCGCGCGGGCGCGCGCGGCCGGGCCGAGCGGGGCGGCGCGCTCGCGCTCGGGGCGCCGGTCGAGGAAGGTGTACCGGCTGACTGCGGACGGCAAGGAGAGGCTCCAGGAGCTCCTCAGCGAGGGCGGGCCCGCCGCCTGGGAAGACGACGGGTTCGGCGTTCATTTCGCGTTCTTCGGTCAGACCAGGGCCGACGTGCGGCTGCGGATCCTGGAGGGTCGCCGCAGCCGGCTTGAGGAGCGCATGGAGGCCATCCGGGCGGCCTTCACGCGCACCAGGGAGCGGGTCGATCGCTACACCCTGGAACTGCATAGGCACGGCCTGGAATCAGTAGAGCGGGAGGTCCGCTGGCTGAACGAGCTGATCGCGTCCGAGCGCGAAGCCGGGCGCGAGGGTACCCGCGAGGGCGCCCGCGAGGGCGCGGAAGCCAGCGGACAGGGCCATATTTCCGATAACGAGGAGTCATCCTGATGGGCAAGGTGCGCATCGCGATCGTGGGGGTCGGTAACTGCGCGAGTTCCCTCGTGCAGGGACTGGAGTATTACAAGGACGCCGACGACGGTGCCAGAGTCCCCGGCCTCATGCACGTCAGGTTCGGCCCGTACCACGTCAGCGACGTGGAGGTCGTCGCCGCGTTCGACGTGGACCTCAAGAAGGTCGGCTGCGATCTTGCCGAGGCCATCGTCGCGAGCGAGAACAACACGATCAAGATCGCCGACGTGCCGCCGACCGGGGTGATCGTGCAGCGCGGTCCCACCCTGGACGGCCTGGGCGAGTACTACAGGGAAATCATCACCGAGTCCGACGAGAAGCCGGTGGACGTCGCGCAGGCGCTGCGCGACAGCGGCGCCGACGTCCTGGTCTCCTACCTGCCGGTCGGCTCGGAGCAGGCGGACCGCTACTACGCCCAGTGCGCGATCGACGCGCACGTCGCCTTCGTCAACGCGCTGCCCGTGTTCATCGCGTCCGACCCGGAGTGGGCGGCCAGGTTCACCGCGGCCGGCGTGCCGATCATCGGCGACGACATCAAGTCCCAGGTGGGCGCCACGATCACGCACCGGGTGCTGGCCAAGCTGTTCGAGGACCGCGGGGTCGAACTGCTCCGCACCTACCAGCTGAACTTCGGCGGCAACATGGACTTCATGAACATGCTGGAGCGCAGCAGGCTCCAGTCCAAGAAGATCTCCAAGACGCGCGCGGTCACCTCGCAGGTCCCGCACGAGATGGAGCGCGCCACGGTGCACATCGGGCCGTCGGATCACGTGCCGTGGCTGGAAGACCGCAAGATGGCCTACGTCCGGCTGGAGGGGCGCGCGTTCGGCGACGTGCCGCTCAACCTGGAGTACAAGCTCGAGGTCTGGGACTCGCCGAACTCGGCGGGCGTGATCATCGACGCGGTGCGCGCCGCGAAGATCGCGCTGGACCGGGGCATCGCCGGGCCCGTGGTCTCGGCCAGCTCGTACTTCATGAAGTCACCGCCGGAGCAGTTCGGCGACGACGTCTGCCACGATCTGGTGGAGAAGTTCATCCGTGGGGAGGTCGCCCGCTGACCGGGGCGGTCCTAAGCTGAATCGCGTGGACCGGCGCAGCTCGACCTTCATCGGTGACCTGCGCACGGTCCTGGCCGAGCGGAACTTCCGGCGGCTGTTCGCCACCCGGCTTGTCTCGCAGACCGGCGACGGCATCATCACCGCGGGGATCGGCACGTACGTGTTCTTCAACGCGTCGACGTTCCCGAGCCCCACCGCGGGTGCGGCGGCCTTCACCGTCTTGTACCTGCCGTACTCGCTGATCGGGCCGTTCGCCGGGGTGTTCATCGACCGGTGGTCGCGGCGCCAGATCCTGGTCTGGTCGGCCCTGCTGCGGGCGACGTTCGTGGTGGCGACCGCCGCGCTGATGGCCGCGAACAACCGTTCCGTGCCGCTGTACGTCGCGCTGCTGCTCGTGCTCGGCGTCAACAGGTTCCTGCTGTCCACGCTGTCCGCGGCGCTGCCGCACGTGGTCGACGAGGACGTGCTCGTGATGGCCAACGCGGTGTCGCCGACGGCAGGCGGCGTCATGGCGATCATCGGCGGCGTCGTCGCGCTCGGGCTCAACGTCGCCACCGGCAACACAGAGCGCGGCGCGGCGATCACCGTGCTCGTCGGCGGCGGCTGCTACGTCGCGGCCAGCCTGGTCGCCGCGACCATGCCCCGCGACCTGCTCGGGCCGGTGCGCGAGCCGGGACAGCCGCCGCCCGGCCGGCTGCTCAGCGAGCTTGGCCAGGTCGCGGCCGGGCTTGCGGACGGCGCGCGGTACATCGTCGGGCGGCGCGGCCCGGCGGCGGCGCTCGGCGCGACCGGCGGCTTCAGCTTCCTGCTCGGGCCGCTGTTCCTGATGGCGATCCTGCTGTACCGGAACTACTTCTACCGCTCCAGCGTCAGCCTGGCCGAGGGTCACTTCGGGACGCTGGTCGTGATCGCGGGGATCGGCTACTTCTGCGCGGCGCTCGTCACCCCGCAGGCGACCAGGCGGCTGTCCAAGCCGGCCTGGATCACCGTGCTGCTCGCCGCGAGCGCGGTGGCGACCGTCGCGCTCGGCGAGACCTTCGTCCAGTTCGCCTACCTGGCCATCGGGTTCCTGCTGTACCTCACCAGGCAGGGCGTGGCGATCTGCGCGACCACGATCCTGCAGGAGCAGGTGGACGACGCCTACCGGGGCCGGGCCTTCGCCTTCTACGACATGATGTTCAACGTCACGTACGCCGTCGGCGCCGTGATCTTCGCGGCCTTCATGCCGTCCGACGGCCGCTCGCCCGCGATCGTCGGCGCGGTCGCCGCCGGGTACGCGCTCCTCGCCGCCGGGTACTGGCTATCCTGGCGCGCCGGCCGGGCCGCTCAGCCCTCGTCAGGATCCGGCTCAGGCACCGAGATTCCCTCGCCCGCCGCCCAGTCGAGCAGTTCCTGAGTGACCTGCTCCCGGCCGAGTTCGCCCTCGGCGATGCGCAGCTCGAGCAGGTAGCGGTACGCCCTGCCGACCAGCGGGCCCGGCGGCAGGTGCAGGATGCGCATGATGTCGTTGCCGTCGAGCTCGGGCCTGATGCTGGCCAGCTCCTCCTGCTCGCCGAGCTCGGCGATGCGCCGCTCGAGGGCCGCGTAGGCGCGGGCCAGCCGCTCCGCCTTGGCGCGGTTCCTGGTGGTGCAGTCGGCCCTGGTCAGCACGTGCAGCCTGGTGAGCAGCGGCCCGGCGTCGCGGACGTACCTGCGGACCGCGGAGTCCGTCCAGGCGCCCTCGCCGTAGCCGTGGAACCGCAGGTGCAGCTCCACCAGCCTGGAGACATCCCGGACCACGTCGTTCGGGAAGCGCAGCGCGGTCAGCCTGCGCCTGGTCAGCTTCGCCCCGACGACCTCGTGCAGGTGGAACGCGACCCGCCCGTCCGGCAGCAGGGTGCGCGTCTTCGGCTTGCCGATGTCGTGCAGCAGCGCGGCCAGCCGGACGACCAGGTCGCCGTCGAGGCCGTACTCCGGCTCGAGCGCGATGGCCTGCCGCAGCACGGTAAGGCTGTGCTGGTAGACGTCCTTGTGCCGGTGGTGCTCGTCGGCCTCCATCCGCAGCCTGGACACCTCGGGCAGGACGAGTTCGGCCACGTCCGTCTGGACCAGCAGGTCGATGCCCCGGGCCGGATCGGGCGTGAGCATCAGCTTGGTCAGCTCGCCGGTGATCCGCTCGGCGGGCAGGATCTCCAGCCGGTCGGCCTGCTCGGTCATCGCGGCCTGCACCCCGCCGGCGACCGTGAAGCCAAGCTTGGCCGCGAACCTGGCGGCGCGCAGGATGCGCAGCGGGTCGTCGCCGAACGAATCCTCCGGCCGCCCCGGCGTCCGCAGCACCCTTTCCTGCAGCGCGTCCGCGCCGCCGAACGGGTCGACGAGCTCGTAGCCTGGCAGCCTCGCGGCCATCGCGTTGATCGTGAAGTCCCGCCGGCTTAGGTCCTCTTCGAGCGACCGGCCGTACGTCACCGCGGGCCTGCGGGAGGTCCGGTCGTACCGCTCGCTGCGGTAGGTGGTCACCTCGAATATCGAGCTCCCCTTGCGCAGCCCGACCGTGCCGAAGGCGATCCCGACCGTCCATACCTTGTCCGCCCAGCCGCCGACGATCGCCAGTACCTGCTCAGGCGTCGCATCCGTGGTCAGGTCCAGGTCCCCGGTGCCCTCCCAGTTGCCCAGGAAGACGTCCCTGACAAGCCCGCCGACCAGGGCGAGCTGGAAGCCGTGGCGCGCGAACAGGCGGCCGATCTCGGCCGCGGCGGGAACCCGGTCGCGCAGTAGCGCGGCCGCCGCGTTCCGCTGTTCATCGCTCATAGGCACGGCCATTGAGGGTACGGCAATAGCATTTCAAATGTGCACGGCTTTATCCCGGCGAAGATCAGGCGGCGGATCCTGTTCGCCGTCGCGCCGCTGGCCATGGCCGCGCTTGCCCAGCTGGCGCTGGCCCTCCCGGCGGTCGGCGCCGCGGCCGGGTCAGGGACGGTGTCGATCGTCATCGACTCACTCAGCCCCCAGATCGCGGCTCCCGGCGGCACGGTCACCGTGACCGGCACGATCAGCAACACCACCAGCCAGACCCAGGCCGGCCTGGAGGTGCAGCTGTACTCCTCGCCCGTCCAGTTCTCCGCCCGCGACCAGATGGACGCCTACCTCAGCAAGGGCACCGGCGTCGACACCGAGCCCGCGGGCAACCCGGCCCCGATCGCGGCGAGCGTGGCGCCAGGCGGCACCGAGGCCTGGCGGGCCTCGTTCGGTGTCGGCTCCGTGGGCATGAGCCAGTTCGGGGTGTACCCGCTGACCGTCCAGCTCATCGACATCGCCGGCGGGGTGCTGGCCTCCACCCAGACGCTGCTGCCCTACTGGCCAGGGTCGCACGCGGCAAGCCCGCTGCGCATCGCCTGGGTCTGGCCGCTCATCGACCAGCCCCACCAGCAGGTGTGCGCCGCGCTGGCCGATGCGCAGCCGTGCGCCACGCTGACCGACGACAGCCTGGCCGGCAGCCTGGGCCAGGACGGGCGGCTGGCCGCGCTGCTGTCGGCCGGCCAGGCGCATCCCGATGCCGACCTGACCTGGTTCATCGACCCGTCGCTGCTCAGCGACGTGGCCGTGATGACGCATCCCTACCAGGTGGCCGACAGCCCTGGCTCGACCAGCCTCAGCAAGGAGCCCGCCGACCAGGCCGCGGTCAAGTGGCTTGCCGGGGTCAAGGCCGTCACGGTGGGCCAGCAGAGCGTGATCGTGCCGTACGCCGACGTGGACGTGTCCGCGCTGGTGCACCAGGGGCTGAACGCCGACATCGCCAGCGCCTACACGCTCGGCGACGCGGTGGCGCACGACGTGCTCGGCGGCTCTTACCGGCCGTCGATCGCCTGGCCGGCCGGCGGAACGGCCGATCTCAGCGTTCTGACCAGCCTCGCCGCCGAGGAGGGCATCGGCACGGTCGTGCTGAACAGCGGCGAGATGCCGCCCGCGAACCAGGCCGTCTTCGAGCCTGACGACGCGGTCACCTCGATCCGTACCGGGGCGGGCACCACCATGCGGGTGCTGCTCGCCGACCAGGTCCTCACCGGGGTGCTCAAGGAGGGTGACAGCAGTTCCGGCGTCCTGCCGCAGAGCACCCAGTTCGCGGTCGAGCAGCAGTTCCTCGCCGAGACCGCGATGATCGCGGCCGAGGCCCCCAACTCGTCCCGGTCCGTGGTGATCGCGCCGCCCGCCAACTGGAGTCCGACCGCCGCGCTCGCCAGCGACCTGCTCGACGAGACCGTCAGCGCGCCGTGGCTGACGCCGACCACGCTGAGCAGCCTGGCCACCTCGGCGGACCCGGAAAGCAAGCTGGCCCGCCAGCCGCCGCCCGCCAGCAAGGACAGCCCGGGCGAGCTCAGCCAGGGCTACCTGACCAAGATCCGCGCCGTGGGCAGCGCGCTCAGCGTCTACGAGTCCATGCTCGCCCAGGCCAATCCCGCCTACCTGGCCTCGCTCGACGAGGCGCTGACCACCACCGAGTCGGCCGCCTGGCGCCGGGGCGGCGCGGCCGAGGGTCTCGCGCTGGCCAGGGACCTGCGTAGTTACATCAAGGACGCCGAGGACAAGGTGAAGATCATCACCTCGATCCAGGTGTCGATGGGCGGCGCCTCCGGGCAAGTGCCGGTATCCATCGAGAATGGCCTGCACCAGGCCATCGAGGTCAGGCTGAACGCCAGCGTGGTCAACTCGGCGGGCCGGCCGTCACAGCTGACGATCGGCACCTACCAGCGCCTGGTCACGGTGCAGCCGGGGCAGCCCGTGCTGATCAAGCTGCCGATCAACTCCGCGCCCGAGGGGTCCACGGTCATCAGGCTGAGCCTGGCCAGCAAGAACGGGACGCCGCTGCCGTTCGCCGACAGGCAGCTCACGCTGCAGTCGACCCGGTACGGGCGGGCGATCCTGTTCCTCATCGGCGCGGCCATCGGAGTTCTCATCCTCACCTCGGTCTACCGCGGCGTCCGGCGATGGCTGCGCGCCGGTACCGATGGTGCCGATGGTGCCCGCACGCAGGGCGGCCTACCAGGTAGCTTCGAAGCAGGCACGCGATCCCCGACGGAGGCACCGGATGACCTGGCCGACGCACGGCACTGGGTCGACGACGCCTGAGGACGGGCGCGACGACGAGGACTACGGGGAACCGGATTCCCCGCGCCGCGGCCGGCATGCCTACCCGGACCCGCTGCCGCCGCTGGAGGGCCCGATGCTCGGCGGCGGCCCGACGCCCGCCGAGACGACGCTGCCGCTGGCGCTCAGCTGGCCCGCCCCGCCGACCAGGGCGCCACGGGCGTCCCGGCCCGGC
>JASHTQ010000389.1 GCA_030040475.1 Streptosporangiaceae bacterium | reverse complement strand
CGCGCAACGCTGACATCGGACTCTGCACGGTCGGTGATGGCACGGGTCCTGGGTTTGCCGTAGGGAAAGGAGACCGTAGTGGTAACCGACTTTGCCGGCAAGACCGCGCTGATCACGGGCGCGGGACGCGGTATCGGCCGTGCCGTCGCGCTCGGGCTCGCGGACGCCGGCGCCGGGCTGATCCTGGTCGCCCGCTCCGCAGTCGAGCTGGCGCAGGCCCAGACGATCCTGTTCGGCCGGGGGGCTGCGGCCGAACAGGTCCGGATCGTGCCCGCTGACCTCGCCGACGAACAACAGCGCGACAAGGCAGCCGCGGTGGCGCTCGAAGCGGGCGGCGTGGACATCCTGGTCAACAACGCGGCGACCGTCGAGCCGCTCGGCCCTACCGCTGCCATCCCTGTCGCCGCGCTGCGCCGCGCCTTCGAGCTCAACGTCATCGCTCCTGCCGCGCTCAGCGCTGCCGTGCTGCCGGGCATGCTGGACGCCGGCTGGGGCCGCATCGTCAACGTCTCCAGTGCGATCGCCGCGCGGCCGGATGCCATGGTCCGCTTCAACGCGTACGCCGCCACCAAGGCCGCGCTGGAGGCGCACACCGTCAACCTCGCCGCCGAACTGGCCGGCACGGGCGTCACGGTGAACGTGTACCGGCCGGGCGGCGTGGACACCGCCATGCAGGCCTGGATCCGCCAGCAAGACCCCGGGCGCATCGGGAGCGCCACGCACCAACGGTTCAACCAGAACTTCGCCGACGGCACCCTGATCACGCCCGGGCAGTCCGCCGCGGCCCTCATTGCCCACCTGAGCGGAGACGATACCGGCGCCATCTGGGATGTCAGTACCACTCATGTCAGGTCATGAACCCGGGTAGCGGCAGTGCACCTGGCCGAACCGGTAAGAAAGCCGCCGTGGCATGCCGCTCATCTGGGTGGGTCCGCGGATCACCGCAGATCCATCCGCACTCAAGGAGATAGACATGCACAAACGCAAATGGCTGGCAGCAGGCGGCAGCCTGCTGGCGGCAACGATCGGGCTGTTCGGCGCGGCGGCCTCGGCCAGCGCCAGCACGGTCTCACCGGTGGTCGGCTACACCTACCTCGACGGAAACACCGCCACGGCCAATACGATCGACGGGTTCGCCCGGCACGCCGACGGCTCGCTTACCCCGCTCGCTGGCTCGCCGTTCAGCGCCGGCGGCGCGGGCCTGGGCACGGGCCTGGCCTCCCAGGGCGCGATCCAGATCAGCCCGGATGGCAGGTACTTGCTGGCCGTCGACGCCGGCAGTAACCAGGTCTCGGTCCTGCGCATCACCGCGAACGGCGTGCCCGTACTCGCCGGCCAGCCGGTATCCTCCGGCGGGATCACGCCGGTGAGCCTCGCGGTCTCCCCGTCCGGCCTGGTCTACGTGGCGAACCAGGGCAACGGCGGCAGCGGCTATTCCGGCTTCCGGCTGGGTTCCGGCGGCAGCCTGACCCCGATCGCGGGCTCGATGGTCACCGTCCCTGACGGCTCCGGCCTAGGCGACGTGTTCTTCAACGCCTTCGGCAACCACCTCATCGGCACCCGCACCGGCACCTCGCTGATCGACAGCTTCGTGGTGCTGCCCGACGGCCATCTGCTCGCCGCCCAGGGCTCTCCCTTCACCGGACAGGGCCTCGGCCAGCTCGGTGCCGAGTTCTCCCCCGTCAACCCCTCGCTGCTGTTCGTCAGCAACGCGCACAACGGAGCCGGCCTCGGGACCGTCTCTGCCTACCGGGACGGCTTGTTCGGCCAGCTCAGCCCGATCGGATCCTCGCCCTACGCCGACGGACAGACGGCGCCGTGCTGGGTGGAGATCAGCCATGACGGCCGGTACCTGTTCACCGTCAACACCGGCTCGGGCAACGTCTCTAGCTATTCCATCAATCCGGACGGCTCTCTCGTCCTGATCGGCAGCTTCGCGATCAAGGGCGGCGGAGCCGACATCGACGCCCGCCTGTCGCCGGATGGCAGGTACCTGCTGGTCGACGGCTCTGGCATGCATTTCGTTTCGGTGTTCGCCGTCCACGGCGGAACCCTCACCGAGGTGCCCAGCTCACCGACCCCGCTGCCCGCCGGGGTCACCTCGTCCGCCGGAATTGTCAACACCTAGGAAGGACCAGCCGACCGCAGACCAGCCACTCCGGGCCCGCGCAGCCGGGCGGGCCCGGGGCTGGCTCCAGCCGCCAGGTCCCGCGAGAGGACCGTGACCCAGCCTTCTGGACTGCCTGGTACAGTCCGCGGTTAGCATGGCCCGATGCCGGGTGAGCCGAGTACCAGGCGCGGGCGTGCCAGCCGGGAGCGGATCGCGCAGAGCGCCGCGAAGCTGTTCGCCGAGCGCGGGATCGCGGCCACCACCGTGGACGAGGTGCTGACGGCCGCGGGGGCGGGCAAGGGCCAGTTCTACCACTACTTCAGCGGCCGGGACGAGTTGGCCGCGGCGGCAGTCGGGCACCGCTGCGCGCAGGTGGTCGCCGGGCTGACCGAGGCCCTTGGCAGCGTGTCGTCGCTGGCCGGGCTGGAGAAGCCGCTGGCGGCCTTCGTCGCCGGGTTCGAGCAAGCCGGGATGCCGAGATGCCCGATCGGGACGCTGGCGGCCGAGGCCACCTGCGGAAATGTGTGGCAGGTGTTGGGTTCGAATCAACGTAGGCTGAGCCGACGGTTTTACCGGCCTCTCTCCTTCTGCATGAGTAAGAGCGCCGCTGACCAGCGCATATGCGCTGGCAAGACGATATTTTCGATTCCTTATGCTTCCATGGCCTCCGCGTTCAGGGAACTCGCGAGGCGACGGACAGGATCTCGCGAGGCCACGGACGGCCCGAGCGGGAGCGGTTATGCTGACCGTCCGCCCCCTAATGCCGCTGGGTGGCCCGCGGGGTTAGCGGCGGGTCAGTTCCAGGATGGGGATTACCCGGATGCCGGCGGTCTTCTTCTCGTAGTCGCTGAAGCCGGGGGCGAGGCTGACCTGCCTGGCCCAGACGCGGTCGCGGTCGTCGCCGGTGACCTCGCTGACGGTCACCTGGTAGGCCTCGGTGCCGACCTCGACGGTGGCCTGCCCGGCCGCCATCAGGTTGTAGTACCACTCCGGGTGCTCCGGCGCGCCTTTAAAGGAAGCGAAGACGTAGATGGAGTCGTCGGGGCCGTCCTTGGGCTGGTACACCAGCGGGGTGACGTACTGCGTGCCGCTGTTGCGGCCGACGTGATGCACCAACGCCATCGGGGCCCCGGCGAACGGGCCGCCCACCTTGCCGTCGTTGGCCCTGAACTCGTCAATGTTCTTCTGGTTCCATTCCGCTTGCACAGCTGTCTCCATCCTGAGGGCGGACCTGGTTGTAGTGATTAC
>JASHTQ010000033.1 GCA_030040475.1 Streptosporangiaceae bacterium | reverse complement strand
GAGCGCGACAGCCGCACCGCCCGCTGTGCCCCGCCCGGCCCGCACTGCGGCCAGTCAGCCGGCCAGTCAGCCGGCCCGCAAGACGGCGGCAGCGATCCCGGCGTCGCGGCGCTGATCACCATCACCGTGCCGTCCGACACGATCGACGGGCGGTCCTGCGCGCCGGGCGAGGTGGGCGGGTTCGGCCTGCTGGACGCCGAGGACACCAGGACCCTGATCGCCGCCGCCGCCCGGCACCCGCGGACCCGGTGGTGCCTGACCGTGCTGAACCCCGACGGGACCGCCGCCGCGCACGGCTGCGCGCCCGGCCGGCACCCCTTGCCCCCGAACCTCTCCCGGTTCGCCCTCACCCCGGTGATCCGCGGCCCGTGCGACCACGCCCAGGCCGAGGACCGCTACCGGCCCAGCCGCAAGCTCGCCCACCTGGTCACCGCCCGCACCGCCCGGTGCGCCGCGCCAGGCTGCGGCCGTCCGGCCGACCGCTGCGACCTGGACCACACCATCCCCTGGCACCTGGGCGGACTGACCTGCCCATGCGACCTGGCCCCCCTGTGCCGCCACCATCACCGGACCAAGCAGGCAGCGGGCTGGACGCTAGAACAGCCAGAACCGGGAGTCCTCGGCTGGCGCACCCCCGCCGGACGCACCTACACGACGACCCCCACCAAGTACGAGGGCTAGACGTCGCCGAAGATGCCGTCAACCGCGGCGATCGCCTGCTCGCTCCACAACGCCTCGTGCACCGCCGTCACGTCGGGGCCGGTCTCCCGGTCCTCGTCCAGGAACGCCGCCGCCGACCGCACGATCGGCTCGAGCTCGCGCCCGGCCCGTCCCAGCCGCGCCTCGCCGACCCGGGCGCCGGCCCGGGCGACCCGAAGGTCCCAGGCCTGCGCCGCCACCAGCGCCTCGATCGAGATCAGCCAGCGCAGCGCGTCGAGCTGCTCGCCGAGCTTCCCGACGACCAGCGGCGTCTGCGGCGCCAGGTCCTCGACGGCGTCCGACACCGGGATGGCATCCAGGCTGGCCGGGTACGCCTTCAGCCGGATCTCGGCGGCCAGCGCGGAGATCGTCTTCTGCAGCGGAACGAAGCCCGCCGACGCCCCGCCGACCGGGGTGAGGTAGTCGGGCAGCCCGGTCAGCCTGCCGGTCATGAGCTTGATCGACCGGTAGGCGCAGGCCGTCGCGACGTAACTCAGGGCGATGGCGAGGGCGTCAAAGGCCAGCGCGATCGCCGGGGTGTGGAAGTTGGCCGAGGAGTAGATCTCGCCGGTCTCGACGAGGACAAGCGGGTTGTCGGCCGCCGAGTTCAGCTCCGTCTCTACCGCGTCGCGAGCATCCGCGAACGCGGCCAGCGCGGTCCCCGTGACCTGCGCCAGCGTGCGGAAACTGAGCGCGTCCTGCACGCTCCTTGCGGCCCCCGCCGCGTGCAGGCTGCTTCCCTCGAGCGCCCGGCGGTACAGCGCGGCCGCGTCCTGCTGCCCCCGGGCCGGCCGGGCGTCGGCGAGCCTGGCGTCGAAGATGCGCGGGTTGGCCGCGTAGCCGTCACAGGCGAAGCCGGCCACCGCCACGTGGACCCGCAGCAGCGCAGACGCGGCGTCGAGCGCGAGCGACGCCATCGCGGCGGTGACCGCCGAGGCGTTGGCGAGCGCCAGCCCGTCCTTGGCGCCGAGGGTGACCGGCCGCAGCCCGGCGGCGGCAAGCGCGTCGCCGCCGGGCAGCAGCCGGCCGGCGTGGACCGCCTGGCCGCGCCCGATCAGCACGGCCGCGATGCTCGCCATCAGGCCGAGATCGCCGGCGCCGATCGAGCCGCGGGACGGGATCGCCGGCGTCACGTCGCGCGAGAGCATCGCCATCATCAGCTCGTGCACGTCGAGCGAGATGCCCGCGCCGCCGAGCGCGAGCCCCGCCGTGCGGCAGAACAGGGCGGCACGGCACGTCTGCACCGGCAGCAGGTCGCCGACGCCGATCACCCGGCCGCGTATCAGCTGCTCCTGGAACCCAGGAATCGCATCGCGCCCGACCCGGTACCCGACGTTGGCACCCAGCCCGGTGTTCAGGCCGTACACGGGCGTCTCGCTGGCCAGGTGCGCGTCGACGACCGCCCTGGCCGCCTCCATCCGCGCCCTGGCCTGCGCGGTGAGCGCGAGGCGAACCGGGCCGCGCGACGCCCGCACCACGTCGGCCACCGTCAGCCGCGCCGAGCCGAGCGCGAACACCGGCTCGCTCATGCGTACCGCAGCCTCTGCCCCACGCCCACCGCGGCGGCCTTGGCCAAGATCGCATGACCGAGCGCGATGTCCGAGAGCGACAGCCCGCGGTGCCAGAACAGGATCGTCTCCGACTCGTCCTCCCGGCCCGGCCGCAGCCCGGCGACGATCTGCCCGAGTTCGGCGTGCAGCACGGCCTGCGTCAGCTTGCCCGCCTCGACGTGCGCGCGCAGCGCCCCGAACTTCCCTGTCGCGCACTGGCCCCAGTCGTCGACCACGATCTTCGACATGACGTCGGTGAGGGACAGCTCCACGGCGCTCATCGTCCCGTACGGGATCACCAGGGATCCCGGCTTGATCCACGCCGTCCGCAACATCGGCGACGGCGCAGCGAGCCTGGAGGCCTCGACGACGATGTCCGCGTCCTGCACGCACGATCGCCAGTCTGCCGTCGCGATGACCTCCTTGCCGAGGTCGCGAGACAGCCGCCGGGCGAAGTCCTCGCGGCTGTCCGGACGGCGCGAGTGCACCCGGATCGTCTCGAAACCGAACAGCGAGTCGAGCAGCCGCACGTTCCAGTAGGCGGTGCCGCGCGCCCCGACGTGCCCGAGGATCCTGGCGCCCCGCGGCGCCAGGTACTTCGCGCCGACCGCCGTCACCGCGCCGGTCCGTACCTCGGTGATGCCGCTCCCGTCCAGGACGGCGGTCGGGGCTCCGGTTCGCGGGTCGAACAGGCACAGCAGCCCGAGCTCCGAGGGCAGGTCCAGCCGGTAGTTCTCGACGAAGTCCCCGATGACCTTCACCCCGGCCACACCGGGTCCGCCGCCGGGTCCGCCGCCGATCCAGCCCCGCAGCACGTTGAAGTGCCCTGCCACCCCCGACTTCGGCTCCAGGTGGGTCCGCGGCTCGATCACGGTCTCGCCGCGCCCCTGCATCGCGAGGCTGCCCTCGATCGTCGCGAGGATCTCCGCATCGGTCAGCGCGGCGGCCTCGACATCCGCCCGGTTCAGGTACGTCAGGTAAATCTCGCGCATGGGATCACACGGTAGCTTCACGCCTGCGGACGTGATCAGCTGGAGTTGCCTCCGGTCACCAGGAACCCGGTCTTCTCAGGGCCGGATCCGCAGGCCAGTCCGGGTCCGTATCCGCCAGCCCGGGCTGGGATTCCGGCCCGGGCCTGGCTGGCGGAAGGACCGGCGCGGCCGCCCAGTCCACCGGCCGCGGAACCTGCGGCGCCCCCGGAGCCCCCGGAGCACCCGGAGCCTCGGCAGGCACACCAGCCACACCAGGCACACCAGGCACCGGATCCTGCGGTACGCCGACCTGCTCGCCGAGGCGCCTGAGCACGGCGAACTCGGTCAGGATCCGCTCGGACATATTGGCAATCTGCCTGTCCGCGTGATCGAGGCGGCCCTGGATCTTCCTGTCCTCCAGCCTCGCCTGCTCCCTGTCTCGCCGCAGCTCGGCCGCGATCGCCTTGAGTTCTCCTCGTAGCTCGTCCGCCGCCGCCGCAATCTCCCCGGACATTTCCTTGACCGCACGATCGACGAGCGGAGCGGTAGTCCGCCTGGTCCGTATGCTCAACGTGGCCGCCACGTACAGCACCGCGATCCCGACGATCAGCATTGCCACTGTGAGCGCGATCTGCATAAGTTCCTCCCGGGGTTGGGACGGCCGGGCCTTGCGCGCCAGATCTCGCGCGTGGTTATCGTCACTGCTACTACCGCAAGGGCCACGGCGAACACGGCGGCCAGCAAGATGATCCGGTCGATGGCAGGGCTGCCGGGCCCGTCGCCGGCCGTGTTCCACAGCTTGACCGTGCCGTTGGCGTCGCCGCTGGCCAGCAGGGTACCGTCGGGGCTGAACGCGACCCCGGTCACGCCGCTGCCTGCCTGCAGCGGCGACCGGGTGGCCTGGCCGTTGGCCGGATCCCACAGCCCGATGGTTCCGTTCGCGTCGCCGCCGGCCAGCAGGGTGCCGTCGGGGCTGAACGCGACCCCGGTCACGCCGCCGCCGGCCTGCAGCGGTGCACCGTGGACCCGGCCGGTGGCCACGTCCCACAACTGCACCGTGCCGTCGCCGTAGCCGGCCGCGAGCAGGCTGCCGTCGGGGCTGAACGCCACCGCTTTCGCGCCGCCCGCCGGCCCGGAGCCTTCCCGCAGGACCGGACCCTGGACCTGATAGGTAATCACGTCCCACAGCCGCACCGTGCCGTCGCCGTACCCGGCCGCGAGCAGGTTGCCGTCCGGGCTGAACGCGACCCCGCTGACGCCGCCCTGCGGGCCTGAGCCGACCCGCAGGACCGGGCCGTAAACCTGCCCGGTGGCCAGGTTCCATAGCCGGATGGTGCCGTCGCCGTAGCCGGCCGCCAGCACCCCGACGTCCGGGCTGAACGACAGCGCGTTCACGCCGCTGTCGGCTTGCAGCGGCGACATGGCCAGCGCGCCCGTGACCGGGTCCCGCAACTCGATCGTGCCGTCGGCGTCGGCGTCGGCGAGCAGCGTGCCGTCCGGGCTGAACGCGACCCCGTTGACGCCGCCCTGCGGGCCGGAGCCGTCCTGCAGGGCCGGGCCGTGCACCTGGTCGGTGGCCACGTCCCACAGCCGCACCGTGCCATCGGCGTAGCCGGCCGCGACCAGCCTGCCGTCCGGGCTGAACGCCACCCCCGTGGCGCCGGCCGAACCGATCGCGGTCACCAGGCCGGCCGGGTCGGCGGCCAGGCTTTCCGCCGCGCCAGACCAGCCAACCGCGGCGGCCGCGACCGCGGCGAGGATGCCGCCGGTCACCGCGCGCCGCCAGTGCCGGATGCGGCGGCGAGCGCGATAGGCCATGTCCCGATAAGACCACTAACGGTGCGCGGTGGCGAATGTCCAGGTCACCGGGCCTGGATCGGGCGACCCGCCGCGGGCCGCACTTCCCGGTCTACCATTCCAGGCATGAACGTGATCTTCGTCGAGCCGTTCTTCCCGAACAACCAGCGCCAGTTCGCCCGCGCGCTTGCCGAGGCGGGCGCGACCGTGATCGGCATCGGCGAGTATCCGAAGGACTCGTTCGACGACCAGCTCAGGGGCTGGCTGCACCACTACGAGCAGATCTCGTCGGTCACCGACGTCGAGGCGCTGACCCGCGCCGTCCGCTGGGTGCAGGACAAGCTGTGGGTGGACAGGCTCGAGGCCACGATCGAGGCGCACACCATGGCCGCCGCGCAGGTCCGCGAGGCGTGCACGATCCCGGGCACCTCGGTGCGCACGGCCTGGCTGTGCCGGGACAAGCCGTCGATGAAGGAAGCGCTGCGCGAGGTGGGCGTGCCCACGGCAGCCTCGGCCGCGGTCAACAGCCCCAGCGAGGCGCACGCGTTCGCCGAGCAGGTGGGCTACCCGCTGGTCGTCAAGCCGCGCAGCGGCGCCGGCGCGTCCGGCACCGTCCGCGTCGACGGTACGCAAGAGCTGGACGACGCGCTCGGCGTGTTCGGCGGCCAGGGCGTCGACTCGGTCGCGGTCGAGGAGTTCGTCGAGGGCCACGAGGGCTTCTACGACACGATCACGGTCGACGGCCAGGTCGCGCTCGACTTCGCCTCGCACTACTACCCGAACGTCCTTGAGGCGATGCGGACCCGCTGGATATCGCCCGAGTTCATCTCCACCAACAGGATCGACACCGCGCCGGAGTACGGCGAGCTGCGCGACATCGGTCGAAGGGTGATCGGCGCGCTGGGCATCGGCACCTCCGCGACGCACATGGAGTGGTTCTTCGGCCCCAAGGGGCTGCGGTTCTCCGAGATCGGCTGCCGGCCGCCCGGCGTGGGCGCCTGGGACCTGTACTCCGCGGGCAACGACATCGACCTGTACCGCCAGTGGGCCGACGCGATCGTGCACGGCCGGACGAGCGAAAACCCGTCGAGGCGGTTCGCCAGCGGGATCGTCGCGCTGCGCCCGGAGCGGGACGGCGCGATCAGCGGCTACAGCGGCGTCGACGAGCTGCAGCAGCAGTTCGGCGAGTGGGTGATCGACGCGCACCTGCCGCCGCCTGGCACGCCTACCCAACCGGTGGAGGCCGGGTACATGGCCAACGCGTACGTCCGGATGCGCCATCCGGACTACGACGTGCTGCACGGCATGCTCGACGCCGTGGGGCGCACGCTGCACGTCTACGCCCAGTGAGGGTCATCCTGCTTGGCCCGCAGCGCCGGCCCACCCTCGACGCGGCGATCCGGCTGCTCGGCGAGCAGCCAGCCGGTCTCGAAGCCGCCACCGTCACCGCGGGCTGGCAGGAACGCGAGGGCGACGACGCCGAGCTCAGCCGTCACCTCGGCGGGCGGGACGTCAACCTGCGGCTCTACCAGCGCTGGCAGGACGTCCAGGAGCGGGACCCGGAGTACACCGCCGGCGAGCGTCGCCTTTCCGCCATCCTGGCCGAGCTCCAGGACCTGTACCTGCTGCGCCTGGATCACGCGCTGCAGGCGGTCTACGCGCTGCAGCGGCACGAGTCCGGTGACGCGCTGCGCGCCGAGGAGGTCTCGGCGGCCGTGGCCGCGGTCCGCGACCTGGACGCGGCTCACCTGCGCCGCTGCAACGAGGCCCGGCTTGAGTTCTTCGACCGGCTGCGGCCGCACGACCGGCCCGCGATCGCCGAGCACAGGGCCGCCGTGACGGCCGCCCTGACGCAGGCCGGCGCCCTGGTCATCGCGGGCGGGCACGTGGGCGTGCTGGCCGAGGTGCTGCACCTGTTCAACGTGGCGGCGGCCCTGAACGGGACGCTGAACGGGACGCCGGTGATCGCCTGGTCGGCGGGCGCGATGGCGCTGACCGACCGGATCGTGCTGTTCCACGACCGGGCGCCGCAGGGACCTGGCCAGCCCGAGGTCTGGGCCAGCGGCCTGAGCCTGGTCCGCGACGCGGTGCTGCTGCCGCACGCCAGGGCCAGGCTGCTGCTCGACGACGCCCCGCGGATGGCGGTCTTCGCCCGGCGGTTCGCCCCGGCCCGGTGCGTCCTGCTGGAAAATGGCACCCGCCTCGACCTGGGCTCGGACGGCACCTGGCCGCCGGGGACCCGGATCCTCGCCGAAGATGGCCACGCCGCCAGCGAGGCCGCATGATCGCCGTCGGCCCGCCCGTCACCGTGAGCAGGAAGCTGGCGATCAACCGGCTGCGCGACCGAAGGCCGCTGGACGCGGCGACCGTCGACCGATTCCTGGCCAGGCACCAGGTGCCGATCATCGAGGGCACCCGCTGCACATTCCTGTACCGCGGCGAGGCGGACGAGGTGTTCCTCATCCACCGGATCTTCGGGCTGCCCGATCGCCTCCCGCTGCGCCGGCTGCACGGCACCGACCTGTGGCACCTGGTCCTGGAGCTGCCCGAGGGATCGCGGGTGGAATACCAGCTGCAGGTGGTGCGCGGCGGGCAGTCCGAGCGGATCAACGACCCGCTGAACCCCAGCCTCTCCCACAGCCCGGTGGGCAGCTCGTCGGTGTGCTACGCGGCCGGGTACCGGATACCGGACTGGGCCGTGCCCGACCCGGACGCGCGGCCCGGGTCGCTGGTGGACATGGTCGTGCCGAGTCGCGCGCTGCGCCGGGACGCCCGGCTCACGCTGTACCTGCCTGCCCGGTTCCGGCGCACCGCCCGCTACCCGCTGCTGATCGTGCACGACGGCGGGGACTACCTGAACTACGCGGCGGCCAAGACCGTCCTTGACAACCTCATCCACCGCCTCGACGTCGCCGAGATCGTCGCGGCCTTCGTGGACCCGGGCGACCGGCTGGCCGAGTACGCCAACTCCGCGGCGCACGCCAGGTACCTGACCGCCGAGCTGCTGCCGCGGCTGGAGGCCGAGCTCCCGCTGGCCAGGCAGCCGTCCGGCCGGTGCCTGATGGGCGCGAGCTTCGGCGCCGTCGCCTCGCTGGCCACCGCCTACCGCTACCCGGACTCCTACGGGTCGCTGCTCGTGCAGTCCGGGTCGTTCGTCTTCACCGACATCGGCAACGACCACGGCGGCGGCCCGCCGTTCGAGCCGGTGGTGCGGTTCGTCAACTCCTACCGCGCCGCCCCGCGCCGGGTCGCCGACCGGATGTTCGTCAGCTGCGGCATCTACGAGCCGCTGATCGTGCCGAACCGGTCGATGGTCCCGGTGTTCGAGGGCGCCGGGATGGCCGTCCGCTACGTCGAGGCGCGCGACGGGCACAGCTGGGAGAACTGGCGCGACCGGCTGCAGGCCGGCCTGTCCTGGATCTTCCCTGGTCAGCAGAAGTTTTACTACGAATAAGGGACCGCGTGCGATGACCGATGACCTCAGGGTCTCCGAGCAGTGGTATTCCGGCCGGCTGCAGCAGCAGGTCACCGTGATGCGCTGGGGCCTGTTCGGCTGGCCGGTGCTGGTCTTCCCCTCGGCCGGCGGCGACGCCGGGGAGATCGAGCGGCACGGCCTGGTCGACGCGTGCGGCCCGC
>JASHTQ010000388.1 GCA_030040475.1 Streptosporangiaceae bacterium | reverse complement strand
AGCGCCCGCGCGCGCAGCGGCGCCCCGGACAGCCCGCCTGCCCCCGCCGCCGCCACCTGGTCCGGCGGCGAGGCCAGCCCGTCCCGCGATACGGTCGTGTTGGTCGCCACGATCCCGTCGAGCCCCAGCTCGAGCGCCAGGTCCGCGACCGCGTCCACGTCCGCGTCGGCGAGGTCCGGCGCTATCTTCACCAGCAGCGGCACCCGGCGCCCGGCGGCATCGTCCAGCGCCTCCCGTACCGCCGCGAGCACCGGCCGCAGCCGCCCGACCGCCTGCAGGTCCCGCAGCCCCCGCGTGTTCGGCGAACTGACGTTGACCACCACGTAGTCCGCGACCCCCGCCACCGCCCGCGCGCTCGCCGCATAGTCCGCCGCCGCCCCCTCCTCCGCCACCGCCCTGGTCTTCCCGATGTTGACCCCCACGACCGTCCGCCGCATCCGGCTCAGCCGGGCCGCCGCGGCGGCCGCCCCCTCGTTGTTGAACCCCATCCGGTTCACCAGCGCCCGGTCCGCGGTCAGCCGGAACAGCCGCGGCCTGGGGTTCCCCGGCTGCGCCCGCGCCGTCACCGTGCCGACCTCCACGAACCCGAACCCGAGCGCCCCGAGCCCGGCGACCCCGCGCGCGTCCTTGTCGAACCCGGCCGCCAGCCCCACCGGCCCTGGAAACTCCAGCCCCAGCGCTCGCACCCGCAACACCGGGTCCCGCGGTCCCAGCCACCGCCGCAGCGCCCACGCCCCCCCGGGCACCGCAGCCGCCGCGCGGATCGCCCAGAACCCGGCCCGATGCGCCCCCTCCGCAGGCAGCCGCCGTAGCAGCACCCGGTAGAGCAGCCCATACATCGCCTCACCCCGAAAAAGATCAAATGAATTATCCCGAACGAGCCGTGGTGCTTCCTCCACGCCTGCCCTTCCCGCGCGAGTGGCTGCGCCCGCAAGGACCAGGAGTGCCGCGACGATCCCCGACGGACGCTACGGATTCGCCGAAGTATGGCGAGCCAGGTCGCTGATCACGTACCGGGCCATGGCAGCGGGCAAGGCCGCGCGATGTTCTGCGGGCAGCTGCTGGCCGGCCTGGTCGAGCGCGCTCGCCAGGTGCCGTGCGGCGGATGCCAGCCTGGCCGGGTCAAGGTCCGCGACCGTGGCCGCCATGTCCGGCGTGATCGCCGCCGGCGCGAAGTCCAGGATGCTGACCACGCCGAACTGCGGGTCCGGCACGCCCTCGGCGACGGCTTTCAGCCGCCAGAGCTGGTCCCGCGCATTGTTCAGCTGGCTGAGCGCTTCCCACGCCGATCCGCGGCGCAGGTACTTGCCCGCGTCGGCCAGGGCACACCAGCCGTGGAATGCCCACTGCCGGACCTGCTCAGGCGTCGGCGGCTCCCGGTGAGCGCGGGTCACGATCGCCGCGTCCGGGTCATACAGCGCCACCACGCCCGCGAAGGGCTCGCCGCTGGCCGAGGCGGGAAAGACCACCAGGTCCACCTGCGACCGGTCGGAGTACTGGGCGAAGATCCGCGTGTGAGCGGCCGTCACGGACGGGATCTGGTGCTGGTAGCTGTCCACCAATTCCCCGAGGCCCTCCACGGCCAGCCGGATCGCCGGGATCGCCGCGGGGAACTCCTCGTCCCTGACGCCGATGGCCAGGTCCAGGTCTGACAGCCAGTCGCCCGCGCCGCGGGCGAGCGAGCAGCCGATCACCAGCCACCGGATGCTCTGCTGCGCCGCGCAGAAGGCCAGCAGGCCGCGCAACAGCGTCCGCTGCCCGGCCATCTCCTCGGGCAGCCGGTCGATCCACGCCGTGCCACTGTCCGCCATGCCGCCCACCTTACGACGCCCTGCCGCGGCCACGGACCTAGGCGACCAGCTCGGATTCTCCGGTGAAGGCGTCCCACAGGGCGGCGTAGGTGCCGCCGGCCGCGAGCAGCTCGCCGTGGGTGCCTGCCTCCGCGATGCGGCCCTGGTCGAGGACCACGATGCGATCGGCCCGGGCGGCGGTGGTGAGCCGGTGCGCGACCACGATCGTGGTGCGGGCCGCGGTCAGCTCGCCGATCGCGCGGTTCACCGCCGCCTCCGCGGCCAGGTCGAGGGCGGCGGTCGCCTCGTCGAGCAGCAGGATCGCCGGGTCGGCAAGCTGCGCCCTGGCCAGCGCGACGAGCTGCCGCTGGCCGGCCGACAGGTTCCTGCCGCGCTCGGCCACCTCGTGCTGGTAGCCGCCGGGCAGGCTCATGATCATGTCGTGCGCGCCGGTCGCGCGCGCCGCGGCCTCCACCTCGGCGTCGCTGGCGTCCGGGCGGGCGTACGCGATCGAGTCCCTGACCGTCCCGGCGAACAGGTACGACTCCTGCGGCACCACGCCGAGCCGGTGCCGGTAGCTGGCCAGGTCGTAGTCGCGGACGTCGACGCCGTCGACGAGGACCGCCCCGCCGGTCACGTCGTAGAACCGCGCGATGAGCTTGACCAGCGTGGACTTGCCCGCCCCCGTCTGGCCGACCAGGGCGACGGTCTCGCCGGGCTCGACGGTCAGGCTGATTCCGGACAGCGCGTTGGCGTCGGTGCCCGAGTAGCTGAAGTCCACGTCCCGCAGCTCGATGCGGCCGCGCAGCCGACCCGCCACCACGGGCCGGGCGGCGGGCGGGGTCGACGTGCCGAGGCGGAGCAGGTCGGTGATCCGGCGCAGCCCGACCATGGCCTGCTGGTAGCCGTCGAAGACCTGGGAGAGCTGCTGGACGGGGGAGAAGACCATGTCGATGTAGAGCAGGTAGGCGATCAGCGCGCCTGCCGTCAGCGTCCTGTCGTGCACCTCGCCGGTCGCGATGACGAGCACGACCGCGCCCGCGACCGTGGACAGGGTCTGCACGAACGGGAAGTAGAGCGCGATGTAGCGCTGCGCGCGCAGCCGGGAGACCCGGAACGCGTTGCTCAGCCTGCCGAACCGGTCCTGGTTCTCCTGCTCGCGACGGAACGCCTGGGTGACCCGCAGCCCGGCGGTGTTCTCCGCGAAATAGGCGTTGACCGCGGCCACCTTGTCCCGCGCCTCGCCGTAGGCCTTCGCCGACTTGGACCTGAAGATCAGCGTGGCGACCAGCAGCACCGGGAAGATGACCAGGATGGACAGGCCGAGCCGCAGGTTGATGATGAGCAGCGCGGCCAGCACTCCGAAGAACGTGAGCACGGAACTCACCATGGTGATCAGCCCGGTCTGCAGGAACGTGGACAGCGCGTCCACGTCCGTGGTCATCCTGGTCAGGATCCGGCCGGACATCTCGCGTTCGTAGAAGTCCAGGCCGAGACGCTGCAGCTGCGCGAAGAGCTTGACCCGCAGGGTGTAAAGCAGCCGTTCGCCGTTCCGCCCGACCACCATCGTCTCGATGATGTTGACAACCCAGTCGGCGGCCACGATGGCCAGCCCGATCAGCGACACGACCAGGATCGCGTGGAAGACCTTGGTCTCGACGCCGTGGTCGATGCCGTTCCTGACCAGCGCGGGCAGCGCGAGCCCGGCGGCCGCGTCGAGGCCGTCCAGGATCAGCCCGGCGACAAGCGCGAGCGTGAGTGGCCGCAGCAGCCTGCGCAGCGTGAACCCCCGGTCCGCCGCGCGGGCCTTGGCCAGGTCCACATCCGGCGAGTCCTTGGTCGGCGGCAGCGCGTCGACCTGGGCAAGCAGCGCGGGCGACGGCGGCAGGCTGGCGAACATCCCGCTGATCTGCCCGCCGCCCGGAGCACCTCCGGCCCCGCCGCGGCCGCGCGCGCGGCCGCCGCCGGCCGTGGCGATCCTGCTGACCGCCGCGAGCGCGCGCCCGTCGAGGACCTCCTCCACGGTGCTGCTGGCCCGCGGCCGGACCAGGCTACGGACCTGGCCGGCCTCCGCCTCGGGGTCGTCGGGCCCGGTGATGAGCTCGCGGTACAGCGGGCAGCGCTCGCTGAGCTCGGCGTGGGTGCCGCTGTCGAGCACCCGGCCCTCGTCGAGGACGACGATCCGGTCGGCCAGGTTCAGCGTCGACCTGCGGTGCGCGATGACCAGCGTGGTCCGCCCGCGCATGATGTCGCGCAGCACGGCGTGGATCTCGGCCTCGAGCCGGGGGTCGATGGCCGAGGTCGCGTCGTCGAGCAGCAGCAGCCGCGGGTCGGTGACGAGTGCCCTGGCCAGCGCCACCCGCTGCCGCTGCCCGCCGGACAGGGTGAGGCCCTGCTCGCCGACGACGGTGTCGTAGCCCTGCGGCAGCCTGACGATGAACTCGTGCGCCTGGGCGGCCTTGGCCGCCGCGATGATCTGTTCCTTGCTGGCCCCCGGCCGGCCGTAGGCGATGTTGGCGATCACCGTGTCGGAGAACAGGAAGCTGTCCTCCATCACCAGGCCGAGCGCGGCACGCAGGGAATCCCGCGTCACGTCCGCCACGTTGAACTCGCCGATCCGGACCGACCCGGCCTGCGGGTCGTAGAAACGCGGCAGCAGCTGCGCGATCGTGGACTTGCCCGACCCGGACGCGCCGACGATGGCGACCGTCTCGCCGGGCTCGACGCGCAGCGACAGGCCGCGGAGCACCGGCCGCGCCGGGTCGTAGCCGAACGTGACGTCATCGAAGGTGATGCCGTTGGCATCCGCGGGGAGCGCGACGGCGTCCGGCTTGTCGGCGATGACCGGCCGCGAGTCGATGATGTCGAACACCCTGATGACGCTGGCCCGGGCCTCCTGCCCGATGGTGACCATCATCGTGAGCGTGCGGACCGGGCCGCTCATCTGCGCCAGGTAGGCGGAGAACGCGAGGAACGTGCCGAGGGTGATCTCGCCGTGAATCGCCAGCCAGCCGCCGAGGGCGAGCACGCCCACCATGCCGAGCGACGGGACGGCGGTCAGCGCCGGGTTGTACCGCGCCGTCAGCCTGATCATCCGCAGCCGGGACGCGAACAGCCGCGAGCTCGCCGCCTCCAGCCGTTCCTGTTCCTGCTCTTCCTGGCCGAAGCCCTTGACCACGCGGACGCCGCCGATGGCCTCGTCCACGATCCCGGCCACCTCGCCGGACTGCTGCTGCGCGTGCCAGCTGGCCGGGAACAGCCGCCGCCGGGACGCCAGCGCGATCATCCACAGCGCCGGCGCGACCAGCACGGTCACGATCGTGAGCACCGGCGAGAGCACGACCATGATGCCGAGGGAGAGGATGAACAGGAAGAAGTTGCCGAGCGTGACCGGCACGATGGACAGGATGCTCTGCACCATGTTCAGGTCGGAGATGGACCGGCCCACAAGCTGCCCGGTGTGGATCTCGTCCTGGCGCGCCCCGTCCAGCCGGGACAGCGAGTCGAACAGCTCGGTGCGCAGGTCGTACTGCACGTCGAGGGAAAGCTGGCCGCCCTTGTACCGGCGCAGGTAGATGCCGGCGAAGTTCACCGCCGCGATGCCGAGCAGCAGCCAGGCCAGCGGCCAGATCGACTGCTTGTGCGAGATGATCACGTTGTCGATGATCTGCCGCTGGACCAGCGGGATCGCGGCCGTCGCCACCGTGCCGATCAGAGCCCCGACCAGCGCGACGATGACAGTGCGGCGGTAACGCCAGCAGTATCCCGCCAGCCGCCGCAGCCACCCGCGCTCCGAAGCCCTCGCGCTCGCCGTGCTTCCTGTCCTCCTCGACAGCGTCTCTCCCCCTCTCGCCCGCCAGACAGGTTAACAGCACACCAGGTAGTTTCATTTCCCTAACTAACTAAGACCCGCCCGGCCCGGCCGCCCGAACCGCGATCAGTTCCTCGCCGGCATCGACCTCATCCCCACCGGCATCACGACCCTTCGGCAGGCTCCCCAGAACCGTCTGAGGTCTCCGAACGCTCTGCACCCTCCGCGGCCTCGGCGCCCCAAGTCTCCCGCGGCCGCGGAAACACCTCGAACATGGCGTGTACCCGGCGTGCCCCCGCCGGCCGCTCTTCCGGCGCGAGCCTGCGGTAGCTTGTCGTGAGCTCGAAGACCTTCTGCCGAAGCTCCGCGAGTTCGGCGGGGGTGACGTGCAGCACGTCATGGTTGATTCCCGCGACCTCGCGCCACTCGAGCGGGAGCGTCGGCTCCTGCTCGTAGTGCAGCTCGCGAAGCTCGGCGACCCGCTGGAGCAGGCTGTCCCGCACGGCCCGCCCGGCCGCCCGCACCGCCGGGGGAGTGCCTGCCTTCTCCCCGAAGGTGATCGCCACGAACTTGGCCCGCCAGGGCCGGTGCCGCCCGTCGACCGCGGCGCCGGCATCCTCCTCCACGAAGCCGTACTTCGCCAGCGCGCGCAGGTGATAGCTGCAGGCGGTGGGGGAGAGCCCGGCGATCTCGGCACACTGCGTGGCAGTCGCGGGACCCTCGAACACGAGGTACTCGAGGATGGCGATCCGCGCCGGATGCGCGAGAGCGCGCAGCGCCAGCGGGTCGGTGATCTCTACCGGCGCACCCGAGGCACCCAGCCCACCCGGGGCACCCGGCGGGCCGCCGGACGCTCCCTCATTCTCCGCGGACATGACTTGAAATCTTAGTTGCGAAGGACTCGTTTCAAAACCGCGTGGGTCCTGCCGTAACCGACGTCAGCGGTACCCTCCGCCCGGCGTCCTGGTGGGCGGCTCGGACGGGTAACCGGGTGGCGGGTAACCGCCGCTCACTACCCTGCGCCGCGAGCGCCGCGCAACGCTGCTGACCAGCGTCCCTATAGCGATCCCGAGCACCAGGTTGACCAGGCCCGTGGCAGCCTTCTGCGACAAGGGCGCGCTCGTGCTGAACGGGTAGACCACCGCGATCACCGTCGCCAGCCCGATGATCCAGGCGAAGAACACGGTCGGCTCCGGCGCGGCGATCAGCAGCAGGTGCATGATCGCCGTCGCGGCCAGCGCCACCGCGGCCGCGGCGAGCACGTACGCCCCGGTCGACGCGTCGCCCCAGGCGCCGTCGTGCTGCGGGGCCAGGATCGGGACGGTGAACAGCCACCGCGACACCAGGATGCCCACCAGCGCGATCAGCGCCGCCACCACCGCGGTGACCGCGCCGCCCGCCCACAGCGTGCCCGGGTCCAGCCTGCGGAAGGCGCTCGGCGGACCGGACGGCTCAGGTACCGGTGCTTCGTCTCTGCCGATCGGGATCGTCATCGTCATGACCTCACGTTGGCCCGCGGATCTCTTCTCATACCTAA
The DNA here is from genome assembly GCA_030040475.1 of Streptosporangiaceae bacterium. Next base: position 1,651 of record JASHTQ010000388.1, on the reverse strand, counting down.
CCCCCCGAAGCGGCCCGAAACGCTGCAAGGCAGTCATTACAAGCGTATAGCGCGGGGAATAAGCGGCCCCGCCGGCGCCTTCTACAGATGATTGAAACTTCAAACAACTAGGAGGTAACGTGGCCAAGCCCGTCTTGCAGGTGGTTATCGGCAGCACCCGGCCCGGCCGGGTTGGGCCGGCCGTCGCCGGCTGGATCACCGACCGTGCGAAGCAGCAGGGCGACTTCGAGGTCGAGGTGACCGACCTGGCCGAGCTGAACCTGCCGCTCTTCGACGAGCCGCACCACCCCAGGCTTGGGCAGTACGTCCATCAGCACACGATGGACTGGAGCGCGATCGTCGACCGCTCCGACGCGTTCGTCTTCGTGATCCCCGAGTACAACCACACGTTCAACGCGGCCATCAAGAACGCCCTGGACTACCTGCACTCCGAATGGCAGAACAAGCCCGCGGGCATCGTCACCTACGGCGGCGCCTCCGGCGGTGCACACGCCGCCCGCGCGCTCGAGCCGGTCCTCTCCGCGCTCCGCATGGTGCCCGGCGGCACGGTAAGCGTCCAGGGCGTCCGCGAGCACCTCGACGAGGCCGGGCGCGTAGCGCCGACGCAGCAGATGAATGCCGCCGCGACCGCCATGCTCGGCCAGCTGGCCGACCGCGCCGAGCCGCTCCGGGCGGCCTGAAACAAAGCCCGAAAGCAAAAAAGGCCGCTACGACACGGACACCTGGATCATCGGGTACCCCGACGCGCCGTTCGGTTCCGGCGGTTCCTGCAGGGCGGTCTGCGTGTACCCGGTCTTGTCCGTGGCCCGGCACTCGATCAGGTGGTTCCCCTTGGTGGCATCCCAGTACCAGACCCACTGCCGCCAGGTATCGATGCCGGGCACCGCGGCCAGCGTGGCCTCGTTCCACGGCCCCTGGTCGATCCGCACGTGCACGGCGTCGATGCCCTTGTGCTGCGCCCACGCCACGCCGGCCACCGCGGTCCGGCCCGGCTTGATCACCTGCGAGCCGTTCGGCACGTCGATCCGGGACTCGGTCTTGATCGGCGCCTGCTGTGACCAGCCGCGCTGCGCCCAGTAGGCGTAGGCCTGCGAGAACTTGGTGACCTCGATGTCGGTGACCCACTTGGTCGCCGACACGTACCCGTAGAGGCCAGGGACCACCATCCGCACCGGGAACCCGTGCGCCACCGGCAGCGGCTGGCCGTTCATCGCCACCGCGAGCAGCGCGTCACGGTCGTCCATGACGGCCTGCACCGGGGTGCCCGACGTGAAGCCGTCCACCGACGTGCACAGCAGCTCGTCGGCCCCGGCCTGGATGCCCGCCTCGCGCAGCAGGCTGCTCAGGCTGGTGCCCAGCCATAGCGCGTTGCCGATGTACGGGCCCTCGACCGGGTTGGACACGCAGCACAGCGTCACGTAGTCCTCGAGCAGCGGGCGCTTGATCAGCTCGTCGAAGCTGAGCGTGATCTCGCGGTTCACCATGCCGTGGATCCGCAGCTGCCAGCTCGACGGATCGACCTGCGGCAGCACGATGGCCGTGTCCACCCGGTAGAAGTCGTTGTTGGACGTGATGAACGGCGTGATGCCCGGCACGTCCAGGTTCACCCCGCTGGGCAGCGCGGGCACCGTCTCCTTGGGCTTGGGGATGT
>JASHTQ010000387.1 GCA_030040475.1 Streptosporangiaceae bacterium | reverse complement strand
TGGGTGCGATCCTAGTAACTGTTGATTGCGCGCGGGTTCGCGCGTGCTAAGTATGTGCCCACTCTGGTCACTCAGCGTGGAGGACCTTTAACAATGGCGAAGGCTCTATTCGGCCACGTCGGCGGTCCCGATCCCCGCATGCTTTCCGAGATGCGTCGGCTCCAGCAGCGCGTACGGGACCTGGAAGCCGAGCTTGTGCGGCTCCAGGATCAGAACGACGCGCTTGCGGCGATGGCAGACCACGAGGACATGCTGGTCCCGGATCGTGAGCCCGCGCTCGCCTGACGAGCGCCGGCGGGACGAGGCAAACCGACAAAGTACGAATCAGGGGTGCCTTCCGAGGCGCCCCTCTTCGTTGTATATCGCCCCGTTATATGCCAATCACCACACGGCATTGCCGCTGAAACGGCCTCATTAGGACCAGCGGCCGTTTCGGCCTGCGCCGCGACGTGCGCAAGCGGCCCGCGCAAGCGGCGGTGCGCAAGCGGCCCGCGCAAGCGGCCCGCGAAACGCGCCGGCCGGCACGCCAGCCAGGCTGCGATTGCCCAGATCGCGCGTCGCGGGGCGGTAAGGTGCGTGAAGCGGAGAGGAGTGAGCGCACGTGTACCTGAAGAGCCTCACTCTGCGTGGCTTCAAGTCGTTCGCCTCCGCCACGTCGCTTCACCTCGAGCCCGGCATCACCTGCGTGGTAGGCCCGAACGGCTCAGGCAAATCCAACATCGTCGACGCCCTGTCCTGGGTGATGGGCGAGCAGGGAGCCAAGTCGCTGCGCGGCGGCAAGATGGAGGACGTGGTCTTCGCGGGCACCACAAGCCGCCCGCCGCTCGGCCGCGCCGAGGTCACGCTCACCATCGACAACAGCGACGGCGCCCTGCCCATCGAGTACGCGGAAGTCACGATAAGCCGCCTGATGTTCAGGTCCGGGCAGAGCGAGTACGCGATCAACGGCAACAACTGCCGCCTGCTCGACGTGCAGGAGCTGCTGTCCGACACCGGGCTCGGCCGAGAGATGCACGTGATCGTCGGCCAGAACCAGCTCGAGACCGTCCTGCACGCGGGGCCCGAGGCCAGGCGCGCGATGATCGAGGAAGCCGCCGGCGTCCTCAAGCACCGCAAGCGCAAGGAGAAGGCGCTGCGCAAGCTGGAGGCGATGCAGGCCAACCTGACCAGGCTCGTCGACCTCACCGCGGAGCTGAGCCGGCGGCTCAAGCCGCTGGGCCGCCAGGCCGAGATGGCCAAGAAGGCGGCCGCGATCCAGGCCGAGCTGCGCGACGCCAGGCTCAGGCTGCTCGCCGACGACTACGTGACGCTGGCCGCCGACCTGCAGCGGGACGAGGCCGACGAGGCGGCGGTGCTGGCCAGGCGCGCCGCGCTCGAGCAGCAGCTGGCCCAGGCCAGGCGGCAGGAGACCGAGCTCGACCAGGCCAACCAGCAGGCCTCGGCGGTGCTCGCCCAGGCGCAGGAGACCTGGTTCGCGCTGTCCTCGCTGTCCGAGCGGCTGCGCGCGACGCAGAACCTGGCGGCGCAGCGCAACCGCCTGCTTGCCGAGCCCGCCGAGCCCGAGCGCCCCGGCCGCGACCCCGACGAGCTGGACCGCCAGGCCGCCGAGCTGCGGGCCTAGGAGGAGGAGTTGGCCGCGCGGCTCGAAACCGGCCGCGAGGTGCTGTCGGCCGCTACGGCGCAGCGCGGCGCGGCCGAGGCCGAGCTGGCCGCGACCGAGCGCAGGATCGCCGAGGGGGCCAGGGCCACCGCCGCCCGCGCCCAGCGGGTGGCCAGGCTGCGCGAGCAGGTCGGCGCCGCCGACAGCCGCAGCGCCGCCGCGCAGGAGGAGATGGACCGGCTGGCCGTCTCCGCGGCCCAGGCCAGGGAGCGCGCCGACATCGCCCAGGAGGAATACGACCAGGTCCAGGACCTGGCCGGCGGCGGGGACGAAGACCGTAGCGGGCTGGCCGCCGAGCACGAGCGCGCCGCCGCACTTTTCTCCGATTATTCCGAACGAACGGTGGTGTGCCGTTCCGCCGAACGCGAAGCGGCCCGTGAGCTGGCCGGCCTGCGGGCCCGTGCCGAGGCACTGGCCGAGGCGGTAAGAAGCGGCGCCGACGCCTCCGCCGCCCTGCTCGCCGACCCGGCCCGCTTCGAGGGCGTGCTCGGCTCGTTCGCCGACCGCCTCCAGGTCACCGAGGGCTTCGAGGTGGCGATCGCCGCCGCCCTGGGCGCCGCCGCCGAGTCGGTGGCCGTGACCAGCCTGGACGCCGCCGCCAACATCCTGGCCACGCTCCGCCGCGACAACGCCGGCCAGGCCGGCCTGGTAATCGCCCCCAACACCCCGGCCACCCCATCCGCCCCCTCAGCCCCGCCCACCGCCACGGCCCCGCCCGCCTCCCCAGCCCCGCCCGCCGCGTCAGCCACATCCGTCGTAAATACCCCGGCGTCACCTGTCGCCACTCCAGCCCCGGCCGTCCAGTTCCCCATCCCGGCGGCCGACCTGGTTCGGGCGCCTGGCGGGCTGGGGGAGGCGGCCGCGGAGCTCTTGCGCGACGTGGTCGTGACGGCCGACCTGGACCAGGCACGCCTCATCGTTCGGCAAAATTCTGCTCTTCGGGCGGTCACCAAAGACGGCGATCTGCTCGGGTCGCACTGGGCACATGGCGGCGCGGCCCGGGCGCAGAGCCTTTTCGAGCTGCGGGCCACGGCGGACGAGGCGGCGGCAGGCCTGGCCGGGGCCGAGCGGCGGTGCACGGCGGCC
>JASHTQ010000386.1 GCA_030040475.1 Streptosporangiaceae bacterium | reverse complement strand
GCCCGGCCGGCGAGGGGGGCACCGGCGGGGAGGCCACCGCGGCCAGCCGGAGCAGTCCGCCGGCACGGCCTGGGGCCTGGCATGGAGCAGGATAAAGAGCCACCCTGGGGCGGCGGCGGCCGTGGTCGTGGTCTTGTTGTCGGCCGTGGCGGCGTGGGCCGCCATTACCTTTGCGCACTCGCACTCCACGGGCACGCTTGCCGCCCGGACCAGCGGCGCTCCGTCCGCGAGCGCGGCGGCCACCGCCGACAGCGGGGACTCGCCGGGACCGACCCCGACGCCGGGCGGCCAGCCCACGGCGGACACGCCGCAGCCCACGGTCGCGCCGCCGGCGAACACATCGCCGACCCATGGCGCCACTTCGTCACCGTCGCGCTCGCCCTCGGCGTCCGCGTCTCCCTCGGCGTCGCCGTCCTCCTCGCCCACCCCCGTGCGGACGCACTCGTCGACGCCCACCCCGACCCCGACGCCCACGCCAACACCGACCCCAACACCAACACCGACCCCAACGCCCACAGCGTCTCCTTCACCTTCGTCGTCGTGACCGTGTTAGTGGCTTCTTTCCGCTATCGGTTATGTCGTTCCGACTGACCTTTATGCGGTGGCGAACTACGGTAAGGCGCATGCAGGACCGTGACGTCGTCGCGGCCATCGTGGCGGGGGACCCGGCTGGGCTAGCAGAGGCCTACGACACGTACGCCGCGGCCCTCTACAGCTATTGCCGCCACATGCTGCCCCCGATCGCCGGGGACGGGGACCCGGCGAGCAGCGGCACGTTCGAGGACCTCGCGAACCGCGATGGTGCCAAGGCTCCCGGCGGGCTTGGCGACGAGGCGGCCGAGGTCGTCCGGGACACGTTCATCGTGGCGGTGTCCAGGCTCGGCGTCCTGCGCGACCCGAGCAGGCTCGGGGCCTGGCTGCAGGCGGTGGCGCGGAACGAAGGCGTGCGCAGGCTGCAGGCAAGGAACCCCGGGATCACGGTCAAGGCCGCCGATCCTCCCGGCACCCCGCCGGAGGTCGCGCCTCCCGACGGGCTCAAGGAACAGGTGCTGCAGGCCTGCACCGACACCACCCCGGCCGGCCGCGCGTACGGGGTGAGCGTCGTGCATCGCGTCGGCGCGTTCGACCGGTCAGGATTCCCGAGGCCAGCCGAGCCGCGGGGGCCGCAGTGGTGGCGCAGGACCCGGCGGCCGCGGGTGCTGGCGGCGGTGACGTCGTTCGTGGTGCCTGCCGCGGTCGCCGGAGTCATCGTGGCGCTGACCGTCGGCGGCTCGCCGCGGACCCCGGATGCGACCGTGGCGCTCGGCGGCGGCGTCCCGCACGCCTCGACCGCGGCGCCGGTCACCGCGGTTTCGCCGCCGGAGCGCCACACGGCCGGGCCACACGGTGCGACGCCGACCCCGCTGGCGCCGACCACCGCGGGCGGGCCGGGCACCCGCCCGGCGGCGACGCCCACTCCGGGGTCCTCGTCGAAGTCGCCGTCGCCCTCCCCCACGCCCTCCGCGTCGCCGTCGCCCTCCGCCTCGCCGTCCCCCACGCCGGGTGTCCTGGTGGCGTCCATTTCCAAACTGAAGCTCGCATCCACACCCGGCGTGGCTGTCATCGGTGCGTTCACCGTGACCGCCGAGGACGGCCCGGTCAGCAACTTCGTGATCTCGTCGCCGAGCGGCAAGCTGACGATCTCCCCGACGTCCGGGTCGCTTGGCGCGGGGGGCTCCGTCGTGGTGACCGTCAGGGCCAAGAGCAAGGTCTCGTTCAGGGCGAAGATCACCATCAGCCCCGGCGGCCTGACCGTGACCGTCGTGCTCACCGTTACGGTCGCTGACTAGGCGGCCTAGCCACGCAGGCCGGAGATACCGGTCAGGAACTCGTCCAGCTCGGCCCGGGAGGGAGAGACGGCCGGGCCCGGCCGGGTGACGGTCAGCGCGGCCGCCGCGTTGGCGCGGCTGGCGGCGGCGGCCGGGGTGAGCCCGGCGGCGAGACCGGCCAGGAACACCCCGGAGTGGGCGTCTCCCGCGCCGGTCGTGTCGACGGCCTCGACCGCGGGCGCCGGGATGAGGCTGAGCGCCAGGCCGTGGTCGAACGCCGGTCCGGTCACCCGCAGGGCCAGCACGCAGCCGGCGGGCCCGTCCCTGACGATGACGTGCGCCCGGCTGGTCCGGCGCACCAGCAGCCGGGCAGCCCCGGCCGGATCGTCGGCACCGGTGAGCAGGGTGGCCTCGCGCCGGTTGCAGCTGAACCAGTCGCAGCGCGCGAGCACCGGGTCAAGCACGGCCGAGGGGATGTCCGCGGCCAGCGGGCCCGGGTCGACGAACAGCAGGGCTTCGCCAGGCAGCGCCGCGGCCCAGGCCCCGAGCATGGCCCCGGAACCCTGCGCGACCAGGCCGTATCCGGACACGTAGACCGCGTCGCCCGGGCGGACCCGGACCAGGTCCCACGCGCCGGGCTCGCGCAGCGTCTCCGCGCCCAGGCTGGTGACGAACGTCCGCTCGCCGCCTGCCTCGACAAGGGCGACGTCGAAGCCGGTGTCGGCGTCTGGGTCCGGCGTGCGGAGGATCCTGATGTCCTCCGCGGCGAGGGCGTCCCGGACCAGGTCGCCCCACGGCCCGGTGCCGTGGCCGCCGGCGTAGACGACGGGCAGCCCCTGCCTCGCGGCCGCGGCCATGATGTTGAACCCGCCGCCGACCTGGATGGCGGACGATTCCGCGAGCATGTCGCCGCCGCGTTCGGGCAGCGCGGGCACCCGCATCAGCAGGTCGACGAGGGCCTCACCGGCGAAGACCAGGCGCTGCAGCGGCGGCGGGCCCGTCAGGGCCCGATCCGTGCCGTACGCGTGCCCTGCCTCAGGCCCGCGCCCTGTCTGCATTCCGCGCCCTGTATCCGGCCCGCGCCCGCTCCGTCTTCGCATCAGCCACCTCGCCTTTAACGCGCGATCCGTGTGTCGCCCGGACATCCCGCCGTAGCCACAGAATAATTTCTGGCCGAACGAGCGGTGGTGCGTGCGCACGGGACGGCGATGCCGGCAGACGACCGAGGGGCGCAGGCGTGCTGCCTGCGCCCCTCGGGGTGTGCGTGACGGGCTACGCCGTTACGGCGCCCACCAGCCCCTCGGGATGATGGTGACCCAGGCAGTGGAGAAGCTCTGCCCTGGCCCGAAGAACCACTGGTTGTTGTAGGCGGAGGCGGAGCCGGCGACCCGGACCGTGAAGCTGTGGCCACGGTGCCAGCCCCACAGGCTGAATCCTGTCCTGGCGGTGAAGACGACGGTCAGCGACCTGGTCTGCCCCGGCTTGAGCGTGCCGAGGTTCTCCTGCGCGGTGTTGCCGCTGATGCTGCAGCCGTTGTACCAGAAGTAACCGTAGCCGCAGTAGTCCGCGCGCAGCTGCGATGGCAGGGCGATCTGCGCGTTTACGTTCTGCGCCGGGCTGTAACCCGTGTTGGTGACCCACAGCGTGCAGCTGCCGCGCTGGCCGGTGAACACGTAGCGGGTGCAGCTCAGGTTCGTGTTGAGTTCCGGGCGGAAGAAGCCGTTCTTGATCCACACGCGGTACGGGAAGCTGCCAGACGGGCCGAACAAGAACGAGCCCTGGTAGCCGGCCGTCAGCGTGTAGGCGCCGTTCTGCAGGTTAGCGATGCTGCAGGTGCCGCTGGCGACTCCGTTCGGTCCGGGCGCGCCCAGCGCGGCGAGGCAGTTGCCGCCTACTCCGTCGGAGACGTTGACCTGGCCGGATAGCCCCGGGGTCTGGTCGGCGGGGGTGACGGACACCTGGATGTTGAGCGTCGTCCCGCTGAAGCTCGTGGTCTGCGTCGTGCCGGTGATGGCCGTCGTGGTGTCGGTGGTGGTGCTGGCGAACGCCGTGCCCGGAGTCAGCAGGACCCCCCCGGCTAGGCCGCCGAGGAGTATCGCCCCCGCGGCCACGCCTGCCGTACGACGGCAGGCGAGATGGATGATTCTGTGCATGTACAACCTTTCCGCCCGTTGACTCAAGTCCCAACTTGACCTAAACAATAAATGTTCACACACGGTACTAAGTTGCACTATTTTGGTAACAATTTGGCCAACATGTGCGAAGGGTCCTTGACTGTAGGGTCTTGACGGCCGGAACTGTGCGGCAAACCGCCGCAATCAGGGCACTCCTGCGCGAACGGGATCGTGCCGATGTTCCTAGCGCAGGGCGTACAGGTTGTCGGCCAGGGCGGCCAGGTCGAGGCCTTGCGCGTCGATGACGGCGACCGCCTCGGGCGGGAAGGCGGCGATTCCGTGGCAGGCGCCGGTCACCGCGCCGGCCATGGCGGCGATCGTGTCGCAGTCGCCGCCGAGTGACGCCGCGAGCAGGCAGGCGTGCCACGGGCTCGCCGGGATCGCGGCGAGTACCGCGAACGCGGCCGGGACGGATTCCTGAGGGGCCAGGCTGGTGCCGACCAGGGAGTAGATGACATCGGCGGCCTCGGCTTGGGCCAGGTCGTCGACCAGGGCGGTGGCCCATTCGATGCGTTCGGCTACGTCGGCGCCCGCCACCCAGCGGCCGCGGGTCGCCGCGATGCCAGCGGCGTCCACCGCGAACGCGGTCGCCTCGCCGACCCCGGCGCCGGCGAGGCCGGCGCTCACCGCGGCGGCCACGGCGGCGGCGCCGGCCAGGGCGATGCCGGTGTTGTGGGTGACGCGGCTCGCCGCGACCACACGGTCGACGAGGGTTGGCAGGTCGTCGGAATTTGTGGCGATGCCCACCGGGGCGATGCGCATTGCGGCGCCGTTGGTGTCTCCGGCGGCGCCGGCTTCTTCCGGAGGCGTGCCGGCCAAGACGGCGGCGACCGCTCGTTTAGTGGAGGGGCCGAGGAGGTCGAGCGAGCCGCGTTCGGCCATGTCGCGTTCCCAGCGGGCGAGGGCCGTCGCGAACTGGTGCGGGTCGATGGTGCCGCGTCCGGCGACCAGCAGCCTGCCGAGCAGCACGGCCTGCTCGGTATCGTCGGTGACCGAGCCCGCCGGCATCCCGGCCGCGATCGGGTGACC
>JASHTQ010000385.1 GCA_030040475.1 Streptosporangiaceae bacterium | reverse complement strand
AAACGCTCGCTGATGATGATCAAGAGCACGCTCCGCCGCTCCATCCGCCGTGCCCAGAAGCACGAACTCATCGGCAAGAACGTCATCGAACTCGTTGACCTGCCCGAAGGGCGACCGGGGCGTCCGTCGCGGGCCATGACCGAGGAACAGGCGGGCAGGGTTCTCGCGACAGCCGGGGCCACGACGACCGCATACGTCAAGGTGATCAGGATCGGCGAGGCCAAAACAGCCGCCACCCACGCGGCGACCGAAGACAACCGGGTCGCGTGCGGCAGCAAACCGCGCAAGAACGCGAAGGCAACCGGGATCAGCGGCGACCTGAGGGACGCGACCTGCCGCGCCTGCCGCGCTCAACTCGGCGTCGACGCCGATGCGAGCCCGCGGCTTGAGGCGCTCTTCGTGCTGGCCATCACCCTCGGCCTACGGCCCGGCGAGCTACGCGCGCTCACCTGGGATCACGTGGACCTGGACCACGGCGTAATCCACGTCTGGCGCTCGACCAGGCGAGACGGCGACACCAAGACGCCGCAGTCGAGGCGCTCTCTCGTCCTGCCCAAGCGCGCGATCGACGTCCTCGCGGCGCACGGGAAGCGCCAGGCCGCCGAGCGGCTCGCGGCTGGCGAGGCATGGCAGGACACCAACCTCGTCTTCTGCCACGAGGACGGACGCCAGTACAGCCGTGACGCGCTCAACTGGCGGTTCAGCCGGATGACCAGGCGAGCCGGAATCGGCCACTGGCACGCACACGAGGGACGGCACACGGCCGTGTCCATCATGAGCAGCAACGGCGTCCCGATTCAGGACATCAGCGACACGGTCGGCCACAGATCCACGCACGTCACCGAGACCGTCTACCGGCACGTGATCGTGCCCGCCATCCGCGGTGGAGCCACCGTCATGGACAGCATCTTCGACGGCGTTGCAGACGACGCAAGCGAGCAGCGTAGCAAGACCGCGAGCGCGTAGGCACTTGATTAGGCACTTTGGCCCAGAACAGAGAATCGAAAAACCCTGTGGAGCTTAGGGGATTCGAACCCCTGACCTCTTGCATGCCATGCAAGCGCTCTACCAACTGAGCTAAAGCCCCTCCCGATGGCTCATGGCCACCGGCTGGAACGCAGATAGCATACCGGGTTATCAGCGCTCCGTCGCACCAGGGCGGGTGCCGCGGCTAGCAGGCGCGATGGCAGCCGGGGTGCTGACGCGAACGTACCTCCTTTTCTTCGGATGGAGCTACGAGCGGAGCTTGGGGAGCACGTGTTCGCCGATCATCCGCAAGGTTGCCAGCGGATCGGCCGAGGCTACCTGGATGGAGACGATGTCGGCGCCGACGTCGTGCACCAGCGGCCGGTATGCCTCGACCAGAGCGTCCGGGTCGCTGACCACCGTATAGCTGCCAAGCACCTCGCCACGGTCCATGGCATCGGCCCTGGCGCGCAGGTTGGCAGGATCGGCGGCCTCAAGCCGACCGGGGGCACGCAGTCCGCGCATGGAGGACAGCGCCCGCCAGGCGTCGGCCTGGTTATCGGCCAGCACCGTCCACCGGGTGGCGAGCACCAGGTCCGGCGCGCCCGACTCGTCCGCCGCGCGCCGGTACGGTTCGATGACCTTGGACACCGTGTCCTCGGGCTGCTTCACGCTGGTGATGATGCCGTCGGCGTACCGTCCGGCGAACTCGGCGGACTTGGGGCCGCCCGCAGCCATTAGCACCGGCACCTGGTGGGCCGGCGGGGAGTAGAGCCTGGCCGTCTCGGTGGTGTAGTAGTCCCCCTCGAAGGAGAGCTTCTCGCCGCCGAACAGCCGGTGGATGATCTCCAGCGCCTCCTTCATCCGGGCCTGCCGTTCCTGGTAGCCGGGAAACTCGAAGCCGAGCGGCCGCTCGTTGATGGCCTCGCCGGTGCCGACGCCCAGCAGCAGCCTCCCGCCGGAGAGCCGGTCCACCGTGGCCGCCGCCTGCGCGACAAGCGCCGGGTGGTAGTGGAAAAGCGGGCAGGTTACGGCCGTGCCGAGCTGTACCCGGCTGGTCCGGGCCGCCACTGTACCCAGCCATGACCAGACGAATCCGGCAGCGGAGGTGTCGTCAACCCAGGGGTGGAAGTGATCCGAGCCGAGAACTACGTCGAATCCGACTTCTTCCGCCGCCACCGCCTGTTCGACGAGATCCTCCGGCTGATAGGACTCGTGGCTGCACAACCAGGCGAATTTCACGAGATCACCTGAACTTCGGCAGGACTTCGGCGCCCAGCAGCTCGATCTGGTCGAACCACCGGTCAAACTTGAACCGGAAGTCGAAGACCAGATGCTCGACGCCTAGCCGCTCGAACTTGCGGATCTCTTCCACGGCTTCAGCGGGGTTCCCCACGATGAGCTGGCCCTCCAGATCTTCCACCGTCTGGTAGCTGCCCGACGGCGGCTTCACCGCAAACTTTGCCTTGTTCGCCCAGGCCAGCAGGCCCGGGATGTTGACGTGCTTGAGCGCCTCTTCGCGGCTTTCCTCGATGGACGTCGGCGGGATCACCGCGATCGTGATGGGATCCTTGCCCTGGTCCTGCTCCATGGCCCGGATGGCCTCGATCCGCTTGGCCAGCGTGGCCAGGCTGATCCTGCCCGGCATCCAGCCGTCGCAGAACTCCACCGCGAGCCGCGCCGACCTTGGAGTGGCGCCGCAGTACCAGAACGGCACCGGCCCGCCGACCGGCTTGGGCTCGATGGTCACGCCGTTGAACGTGAAGCAGCCGTCGGCATAGCTGACGTCGTTGGCCGCGGCCACCAGGCGGAGGATCTTGGCGTTCGACCGGACCAGCTCTACCCGGTCCCTGCCCCCCCAGCCGACCGCGTCGAATTCGTGGTCGTAAGTGCCGGCCCCGAAGCCGAAGATCAGCCGCGGCCCGGCGAGCTGGGTGATCGTTCCCGCCATCAGCGCGGTGACCAGCGGGTGCCGGAACGGGATGAGCGAGCCGGTGCCCAGCTCGATCCGCTCGGTGACGGCGCCGATCGCGGTGAGCGTGGTCAGCGCGTCGTAGAACGTCCTGTCGGGCTTCTCCATCTCGCCGTGCGGCTCGAAGACCAGGTGATCCCTGACCCAGACCGAGTCGAAGCCGAGTTCCTCCGCGCGTCTGGCGCCGACCAGCAGCTTGTCGCGGCTTGCATGCTCGCCGAAGTGCGGTAGCAGCAGTCCGAATTTCATTCAGTCACCGATCCTTGTATTCGTTGCGAGCCGCTGCGCGGTGGCTTGCCGACCATGTCCTGGCATCCCGGTGACCTTGCCGCCGGAGTAGACAGGCACCCCACGTACGTAGGTCTGGGTGATGCGCGCCCGGGAGGTCACCCCGTCGTACGGCGTCCAGCCGCAGCGGGAGAGCACGTCAGCGTTGCTGATGGTCCAGTTCGCGTTCAGGTCCGCGAGGACGAAATCGGCGTCGAGACCTGGCGTGAGCGAACCCTTGGTGGCGGCCAGGCCGAACGCCCTGGCAGGCCTGCTGGCCACCGAGTCCACCGCCCGCTCAAGGCTGATCTGGTTCGTGGCCACGGCGTCCAGCAGCAGCGGGTAGTAATGCTGGATGCCGGGAGTTCCGGTGTGGCAGGACCACATCTTCTCCCAGCCGATTTCCTTCTCTTCCCTAGTGTGCGGCGCGTGGTCGGAGGAGCAGACGTCGATCGTTCCGTCGTTCAGTCCCTCCCAGACCGCTTCCCGCGCGTCGTCGGGCACCCAGTAAGACAGCGCGTACGGACCCAGCCTCTCCACGTGCTCCCAGCGGGAGAGGAACAGCGCCCAGTGGTTGACCTCACAGGTGACGTCGATGCCGCGGCTCTTCGCCCGGCGCACCGCGTCGATCGCCCGCCGGGTCTGCATGTGCGCGATGTGCACCGGACAGCCGGACGCCTCGGCCAGCCGCAACACCGTGTCCACCGCGGTGTCCCAGATCACTCCCTCGCGGGCCGCTAGCGTCTTGGCATACGCCTGCGGCGTATTCTCGCCTCTGGCCAGGTACTGGCCCTCGAAGTAGTCCATCAGCGCCTGGTCGTGCGGGTGGATGATGAGCCGGAGGCCGGTCCTTGCGATCTCGTCCATCGCCCGCAGCAGGTCCCCGTGATCGTGCATCCCGGTGCCCGCCGGGTGGGGGTAGGTGCGACCGCTGTCCACCACCATGTAGATCTTGTAGGCCCTGATGCCGAGCCCGGCCATCTTCTCCACCTCGGCCGGGTCGGTGGCCGCCGGATTGTGGTTGTAGTCGACGATCGACTTGGCCGCGTAGCTGACCAGCACGTCGGCGAGCGCCTCCGCCGTGGTGGTCGGCGGGTTCAGGTTCGGCATGCCGAACACGGTGGTCACTCCCCCGGCGGCCGCAGCGGCGGTCGCGGTCGTGATGTCCTCCTTGTGGGTGAACCCGGGCTCGCGCAGGTGCACGTGGACGTCGACCATCCCGGGCAGCACGAACTGGCCGGTCGCGTCGATGGTCCGCACAGCCTCGGCTGGCACCTCGGGCCGGACGATCCCGGCGATCGTGCCCTCGCTCACCAGCAGGTCGGCTTCGGCCAGCCCGCCCGGGGTGAACACCTGGCCGCCGGATACCCGTAGGTCGATCGTCACGTAAGAACCTCCACTGTCTCTGCATCCGCTGTCTCGCGATGATCCGTGGTGCCATGGCCGACCGACCTGATCACCAGGCCGGCCGGCCTGACGTAGTCAAGAAACCAGCCCACGATCCGGGGCGTGACTTGCTCCCAGTACTGGTCGTAGGCGCCGTAGTGGGTGGCGTGCCGCTGCATGATCAGCGATCGCGGACCGCGCGCGGCCCGGTACAACCGCACGGCATGATCGGTCGGGGTGGTCGCGTCGTCCTCCACCCCGATGACCAGCAGCGGGGTCGTCAGCCCCGCCGCCGCGTCGACCGGCCTGTAGGCGAGGATCTCCGCCGCGGCGGCCAGCGGGACCTTGGCCGGGATCCGGTCGTCCACGTCCGACTTGACCGCGGTGGCGCGCCGTTCCGGCGTGGCCACCATGATCTCCTCGCGGGGGCTGACCAGGCGGCCCCTTCCGGTCAGCACGCGCTGGCGCTGATCCTCGGCCAGCGCGGCAAGGAAGGCCAGCCACTCGTGCTCGGAGCGCATCCGGTGCAGCCAGTCGGCTCCGTCGGCGACTGGAACCTGGCTGACCGCAGCGCGGATCCGCGGATCCGCGGCGGCCAGCAGTACCGCATTGCCGCCGCCGGTACCGCCGGTGCCGAATACCCCGAGCGCATCCGGGTCCACGTCCTGGCGGGTGGTCAGGTAGGTGACGGCGTTGACCAGGTCGCGGAGCTGGCTGGCGGGCGAGAGCCTGCCGTAGTCGCCCTCGGACTCGCCGAAGCCCCGGTAGTCGAAGATCAGCACGCCGAACCCGGCCGCAGTCAGCGCCTCGTGATACCTGACGTAGAGCTTCGCGTCCTTAAGACCAAGCCAGCCAGGACCCTGCACGATGGCCGGCCAGCGTCCGAAGGCCGGCGGGTCGTCCGGTTGGCGCCACAGCGCGCTGATCCTGCATCCCTCGCTGTAGAAGGAGACCGTCTGGCTCCGCATGCATCAACCTCGTTCCGTGTCCGTCGCGCCCGGCCCGGCCGCGGTGTGCTCGGCGTCCGTTACGCCGGCAGCCGTCCCGTCCGCGGCGCTCTCGCGGATCAGCCGCCACACCCGTTCCGGAGTGAGCGGCAGCCGCAGCGACCACCGGCCGGTGGCCCTTGCGATCGCGGTCGCAGCCGCGGCCGACATCGGGTTCAGCGCGCCCTCGCCGCTGCCCTTGGCGCCGTAGGGGCCGACGCCGTCCGCGCGCTGGACGATCATGGTGTCGATGCGGCGGGGCAGATCGGTGCTCTTCGGCACCCGGTACTCGACGATGTTCGGGTTGACGATCTGCGGTCCGTCGTAGACGAGTTCCTCGAACAACGCCATGCCGATACCCTGGGTCGCGGCGCCGAGGTCCTGACCCTCGACAGCCTGCGGGTTGAGCGCGAAGCCGACATCGCCCACCGTGACCAGCTGGTCAACCCGGACCTGGCCGGTCTCAGGATCGACGGCCAGCGCCAGGCCGGCCATGCCGATCTCCCAGAACGGCGGCATGCTGGCGGTCTCGCCGGACTTGCGAACGATCCCGACGCCGGTCACCTCGCCTGACTTGGACCCGAACCAGGAGGTGACCGCGGTGCCGAGGCTGACTACCTGACCGTCAGGGCCGCGCACCCTGCCCTCGCCGACCGTG
Organism: Streptosporangiaceae bacterium; assembly: GCA_030040475.1. Next base: position 41,976 of record JASHTQ010000385.1, on the reverse strand, counting down.
ACCTCGGCGGCCTCGCAGCCGAACGTCTCCGAGGCCATCTCGCGCAGCTTGGCGCGCACGTCCGCGCAGGCCCGCTGCACGGCCAGCCCGGTCAGCGTGGTGGTCCTGCTGGCACCTGTAGTGCGCTCGTAGGAGGTAGCGGAGGTGTCGGACTGGAATACCTGCACCACGGCCAGGTCTACGCCGAGCTCCTCGGCCGCGATCAGGCCGAGCACCGTCTTGCTGCCCTGGCCCATCTCGGTGGAGCCGCTCAGCACGGTCACTGAGCCGTCGGTGGCCAGTCGCACCGTCGCCGTGGAGACAGGGAACGCGCCGGCGTCCGAGGCGGTACAGGCGAAACCGATGCCGTACAGCTCACCCGCCCTCGGCCTGGCTCCCTCCTGCAGCGAGGCCACGAGCAGGTCGAGGTCGGCGGGCAAGTCCGCATCCATCGGCCGCTTGCCCGGCAGCAGTTCCTCCTTCGGCCCCACCAGGTTCCGCCGCCGGATGTCCGCCGGGCTGATGCCCAGCAGCCCGGCCGCCTGATCCAGGTTCGTCTCGCCCGCCAGCGCGCCTTGCGGCGCGCCGAACCCGCGGTAGGAGGACGCCGGCGAGGTATTGGTATACACCGAACGGCCCCTGATCCGGAGGTTCGGCACACGGTACGGGCCGAAACAGCGGTTCACCGCCTTGTCGAGCACCAGCGGGCTGTTATCCGCATAGGCGCCGGAGTCCATCTCGATGTCGCAGTCCCGCGCCCGCAGCCGCCCGTCGGCATCGAAGCCGCTGCGCATCCGCACCCGCGCGGAGTCCACCCGGGTGGTGTAGATGGACTCCTCCACGTTGAGCACAAGCTTGACCGGCCGGCCGGTGGCCCACGAAGCCACCGCCGCCATCGGCTCGACCTTCGTGTAGGACTTCGAGCCGTAGCCGCCGCCGAGGTAGGGTGCGATCACCCGGATCCTGGACAGCGGCAGCCCGAAGATCCTGGCCAGGTCGTCCCTGACCATGAACGGGTGCTGCGCGGTTGAGTGCACGAGCAGCGAGCCGTCGCGGTAGGAGGCGAGTGCGTTGTACGGTTCCATCGCGTAGGCGTACAGCATCGGGAACAGCGCCTCGGTCTGCACCACCAGGGCCGAGTCGGCCAGCGCGGCGTCCACGTCGCCCCACTCGACCGACGCCTCGTGCGCCACATTGGACCGGGAGCCCGTCCCGGTGGCCTCTCCGTCGAGGAACGAGGTGTCGCCGCCCGACCCGTATGACCGCTCATGCACGAGTGGCGCGCCAGCCCGCAGCGCCTGCTCCGCGGTCAGCACCGCGGGCAGGTCCTCGTAGTCCACCGTGACAAGCTCGGCCGCGTCGGCGGCCTGAAACAGGGTCTCGGCAACCACCAGGGCGACCGGTTCGCCGTAGTAGCGGACCTTGCCGATGGCCAAGATGCAGTGGTCGGGGATGATGTGGCCGAACCTGGGGAACAGGCCCTCCAGGTCGGCGCTGGTCAGCACCGCGACCACGCCGGGCGAGGCGGCGGCCTGCTCGGTGTGCACGGCGAGGATCCTGGCGTGCGGCCGCTCCGAGCGGACCACCCGGGCGTGCAGCATGCCCTCGGCGGTCAGGTCAACGCAGTACTTGGCGGTGCCGGTGACCTTCTCGGCGAAGTCGGTGCGCCGCACGCTGTGCCCGGCCAGCCGGGGACCAGGCTCAGTCTCCGCCACGTGACCTCCTGGACCGCGCCACCTGCTCGATGGCCTCGACGATCGGCCGGTAGCCTGTGCACCTGCAGATGTTGCCCTCGAGGAACTCGGTGATCTCCTCCTGGCTTGGGTACGGGTTGTCCCGCAGCAGCGCGGTGGCCATCATCAAGAAGCCGGGGGTGCAGAAGCCGCACTGCAGCGCGTAGTTCTGCATGAACGCCTCCTGGAGGTCGGACACGCCGCCAGTGCCCGCCAGCCCCTCCACCGTGAGCACCTCGCGGCCGTCCGCATCGGCCGCAAGGAACGTGCAGGAACTCACCGGCTCGGAGTCCACGAGCACGCTGCACGCGCCGCAGGCCTCCATGTCGCAGCTCACCTTCGTGCCGGTCAGGCCGAGCTCGTCACGCAGCAGCTGCGCCAGGGTCATCCGGACGGGTACCGTGCGGCTGAGCCGCGTCCCGTTGACCGCCGCGGTGATGCGCAGCGAGGAGGCCGGCCCGGCCGGCACCGGTTCCTCCCGCCCGGCTGCCACGGTCAGCTCACCGCCTTGAGGTAACCGGCCATCGCGCGGCGCAGGTGCACCTCGGCCATGGCCCGCTTGTACTCCTCGCTGCCTGACAGGTCGCCGACTGGGTCCACCTCGGCGGCCATGGCCGCCACGTCCACGTCGCCAGGCGGGGCATCCCGGTAGACCGGGACCTCTCCCGCCGCCCCGATGACGACCCGCACCATGGCCGGGTCACCCACGACCGCGACTGTCACCGTCGGCCGTTCGGTAATTTGATATTTCAGATACAAGGCGGCGGGGACCGGCAGCGGCAGCACCGCGTGGACCAGCAGCTCGCCCTCTTCCAGCGCGGTGGCGTACGGGCCGTAGAGGAAATCCTCCGCGGCGACCTCGCGCGTCCCTTCCCTGCCGCGCAGGACGAGCCTGCCGCGCAGCGCGATCAGCGCGGTGAGCAGGTCGGAGCGCGGATCGCCGAAGCAGAGGTTGCCGCCGATCGACCCCTGGGCGCGGACCCGGGGGTTGCCGACCCTGCGCTCCACGTCGGCGAGGAATGGCGCGTGCTCCGCGACCAGCGGGTGCCTGACGAGCTGGGCGTGGGTGGTGGTGGCGCCGATCAGCAGCTGGCCGTCCTGGACGCTGATGCCGGACAGCTCCGGTACCGCTTTGAGGTCGACGAGGGTGGCCGGGCGCAACAGCCCGGCACGCATAGCCAGCAGCAGTTCGGTGCCGCCGCAGTACGGGACAGCCTCGTCGCCGAGCAGATCCAGGGCGGCCGCCAGGCTGGCCGGGCGCGCGAGCGAGAACGGCGGCAGCATGTCAGCCCAGGGCCTGCTTCAGGTTGCCGAAGAACTCGTCCATCAGCTTTTCGGCCTTCTTCCTGATGGTGCCGGCACCGAGCGTCGCTACCCGGCCGACCACCTCATAGGAGCCGGTCACCGAGAGCTCGGTGCCCTGACCCGCGCCGGTCAGCCGCACCTCGGCCTCGACGCTGATCCTGGAGCCGACCTGCCGGTCCTCCCCGGCTGCCCGGAGCCGGACCTGGCGCGCAGGCACCACGTCGCTCAGCGTGATGCCGAGGTCGGCCTTGAGCCGGAACGGGCCGATCTTGTCGGTGAGCACGGCGCTATAGCGCTGCAGCGGCTCGATCTCGTGCCCTTCGTCCAGCACACTGATCCACGTCACCAGCGTGGGCACGTCGATCAGCGTCGTCCAGCAGGATTCAGGCGGCACCGCCAGCTCCAGCTCGCGGGCGAAGTTTGCTGCAGGCACCCCGTACTCCCTCCGAACCCGGCCGAGGCCGTCGCCGCCTGACACACGCGCCATCAATTTTGTATCCGATATTATAAATACTATCATGGCGCCCTGGAGCGCTCCAGGCCTACCCACGGGTCCCAGGATGACCAGATCAGTGACACGAACGCGACTTGCACCTGGGAGGACACAATGGATACATCTTCCACTTATGTGTGATCATGCCTTATATCGCCCGCCTGGAAGGATCCCGATGACCCAGCCTCAGTCCTGGTCGTCGCCCGAATTCGCGGCGAGCTGGCACCAGGCCGACGGGGGGCTCTCCGCCGTGCTCGAGTTCCCGTGGGCGATCGCGACCGCCCTGATCGGCCAGGGCGGCGCCGGACCCAGGCTGGTCGTGGACGTGGGCAGCGGACCCGGCACGTTCCTGGCCCGGGTACTGCAGGCCTACCCGGATGCCCGCGGCGTCTGGCTGGACGCCTCGCCGGCCATGCGCGACCTGGCCGAAGAGACGCTGAAGCCGTTCGCGGGCCGGGTCGAGTTCGTCGTCAAGGACGGCGCGGGGCTGGCCGAGGTCCCGGCGGCGGCCGGCGCGGACGTGGTGCTGAACTCGCGGGTCTCGCACCATTTCGATGCGGCCGGGCTCGCCGCCTTCTACACCGCCGCGGCGAGCGTACTGCGGCCTGACGGCTGGCTGGTCACGCTTGATCACATCCGGCCACCGGGCAACTGGCGGCGCAGGTACCAGGAGGTGCTGCCGATCTTCGCGGGTCCAGAGGCCGGGCAGCCGAGGCACCAGCACCCGTACCCGTTCCCGACGATGGAGGGCCAGCTCGCGGCCTTCGCCGCGGCGGGCTTCACCGACTGCGACGTCGTCTGGCGCGCCCTGTTCACCTGCCTGTTCGTCGGGTGCAGGCCCAGCTGAACCATTATGATTTTTGTATCCAATATTGGTGCTTGATCGATAGGCCGAGGCTGCTCAGGGCGGAACCGAGGGAGACCACATGTACGCCATGCCGGACGACGAGGAGATCATCGCCATAGCGGGGCGGCTGGGAGTTCACCTCTCCCCTGAGGAGGCCGCGATCTACCGCAGGCACCTGGTCAGACACCTCGCCGACCTGGACAGATTCGTGCAGACCAGGCTCGATGAGCCCGGACCGCCACTGCTCAGCCCGGCCCGGGAGCGCGGTCACCGGCCGGCGCCAGAAGAGGACCTGCTCAACGCCTGGAGGTGGAAGTGCCGGATCGAGGGATCCGGTGAGGGGGTGCTGGCCGGCAAGGCAGTCTCATTCAAGGACCACATCGCGGTGGCAGGCATCCCGATGAGCCTGGGCAGCTTCGCCCTCGACGACTTCGTGCCGGACTTCGATGCCACCGTCGTCACCCGGGCGCTGGCCGCCGGAGCCACGGTGACCGGCAAGAACGTGATGAACGGGCTGAGCGGCGGGGGCGGGACCGGCGGGGCGTTCGGCGATTACGGCCGACCGCTGAATCCGCATAACCGCGGGCACATTACCGGCGGATCCTCCTCGGGGTCTGCCGCGGCCGTGGTCGCCGGGGAGGTAGACATTTCGTTCGGCGGGGACCAGGGCGGCTCGGTCCGGATGCCGGCCGCGCTGTGCGGCGCGGTCGGGCTCAAGCCGACGTTCGGACTGATCTCGCACTTCGGCATCGGTTTCGGCACGGACCCGAGCCTGGACTATGTCGGGCCGATCGCCCGCACCGTCCAGGACGCGGCGGCCGCGTTGCAGGCCACCGCCGGGTACGATCCGCTCGACCCGCGGCAACGGAGGGAGATCCCGGACGGGCTCGACGTCATGTCCTCGCTCGGCGACGGGGTCGCCGGGCTGCGGCTCGGGCTCCTGGACGAAGGCTTCGACGGGGCTGAAGACGACGTAAAAGACTTGGTCCTGACGGCCGTGGAGCTCCTCGCTAAGTCAGGGGCGCGGGTATCCAAGGTCTCCGTTCAAGAACATCACTGGCTGCGCACCGCCAGGAACGCGCTCCGAGACGAGGGCGCGCTTGCGCTGTTCAATGTGGGCTTCTTCGGCGCGTTCTCGGCCACCTACTACCCGCCTTCGGTCATCTCCGCGGTCGGCAGGCTCTGGGCCCACGACGCGGACATGCTCTCGCCGCGGAACAAGATGTCGCTGCTGCTCGGCGAGCTGAGCAGGCGGAACTACCACGGTCGGGTCTACGCCAAGGCGCAGAACGCGCGGCCGGTGTCCACCGCTGCCTACGACGCCGCGCTGGCCGAGGTGGACATGCTGGTGATGCCGACCGTGATCAGGCGCGCGCCCGCCTACCAGCCACCGCCTGCCGACTACCTGGAGGCGTTGGACCACGACCTGCGGGCCGGCGGGAAGCTGAACCGGAACACGGTCGCGTTCAACTACACAGGGCACCCGGCGCTGGCCGTCCCGGTGGGCAAGGCCGACGGGCTTCCGGTGAGCATGCAGCTCGTGGGCAGGCACCTGGACGACGCCCTGCTGCTGCGCGCCGCCTACGCCTTCCAGCAGTCAGCCGACTGGGACGCGATCATCCGGGTCGATTCCTGACCGCGCCTGCTCAGCGGCCGACCGCGTAGCAGTGCTGGTAGCGGGGGTCGGCGGCGGCGATCAGCCAGCCGGTATCCCGCTGGAATCCGGCCGCCGCCATCCGGCCGAGGGACCAAGGCCGCTTCAGCTCCACCAGGTGGCCGCGGCGCTCAAGCTCTCTGGCCGCCCGCTCACCGATCCTGTCCTCGGCGTGCACCTCGCCGGGCCTGCTCTGCCTGGGGAAGAACGAGGCGGGAAAGTGGCCGGTGTCGAAGTTGGGCGCCTCGATAGCCTCCTGCAGGTCCCGGTCGGAGTGCAGCCAGGCGAGCAGGAGGTGCAGCGACCACTGGTCCTGCCGGTCGCCGCCCGGACTGCCGAGGGCGAGCGCGGCGCCGTCGGAGTCCAGCAGCAGGGTGGGACTGAGCGTGGTCCTCGGCCTGGCCTTCGGGATCAGCGAGGAGGGCAGCCCCTGCTCCAGCCAGGTCATCTGGGCCCGGGTGCCGAGCGAAAAGCCCAGTCCCGGGATGGCAGGCGAGCTGTGAAACCAGCCGCCGCTCGGCATCGCCGAGACCACGTTGCCCCGGGCGTCGGCCACCGCCACGTAGCAGGTGTCCCTGGCGTGCGGCCCGTCGGGGATGGCGGGCTCGCCAAGCGCCGCGATCTCCGGCTCGGTCAGCGCGGAGCGGCCCCCCGGCAGCCAGCCGTCCAGCAGGGCCGGCAGCACGGGCGTCCTGCCGCCGGGTGACCCAGGGATCAGCTCGAGGCTGGCGGTCGGGCCGACCAGGCGGGCCCGCTCAGCGGCATAGTCCGCAGAAAGCAGCTCACCGATGGGGATGTCGGCGAAGCTGGGGTCACCGTACCAGGCCTCCCGATCCGCGTAGGCGAGCTTGGCGGCCTCGATCAGCGTGTGCAGGTACTCGGGATCCTGCGGGTCACACCGGTCGAGCCCGAGCGCGCCGAGGATCGCGAGTTGCTGCAGGAAGACCGGCCCCTGGCACCAGGGCCCGGGCTTGGCCACCAGAAGGCCGGCGTACTCGACCGTCACCGGCGGCTCTATCAACGTCCGGTGCGCGGCCAGGTCCTCCCCCGTCACCAGGCACGGGCTCGGATTGCCCGTCACGTCGGTGCCGTCTCCTGAGGCGGCAAACCGGTCGATGGCCGCGGCGACGAAGCCCTGGTAGTAGGCCTCCCTGAGGCGGGCAAGCCGGGCTTCCCGCGACCCGCCGCCGTTCTCTCCCTCGGCCAGCAGGCGGCGCAAGGTGGCGCCCAGCTGCGGATTGCGGAACCGCTGCCCGGTCTTCGGGGTGCCGCTGGCCAGGTACGCCGGGATAGACGACGGCCAGTGCACGGCGAACGCGGGTTCGACGTCCCGGATCAGCCTGGCCATCCGTGCGATCGTCGGGACGCCCTGCTCGGCTAGTTCGATCGAGGGTCCGAACAGCGGCTCGGGACCCATCGTGCCGAACCGCTCGGCGATCGTCAGCCAGGCGTGCAGCACGCCTGGCACGCAGGCGGCCATCGGCCCGTTGCCCGGAACCCGGTCATAGCCGAGCGCGGTGAACCGGTTCGCCGAGGCGCCGGCCGGGATCGTGCCCTGGCCGCAGACCACGTGCGTCTTGCCTGTACCGTGCTCGTAAAGCAGAGCGACGCACTCCCCGCCGAGGCTGCTGTTGTGCGGTTCGAGCACCTGGAGCGAGAGCCCGGCGGCCACCGCGGCGTCGAACGCGTTGCCGCCCTGCTCGAGCACGCCCATACCGATCGCCGACGCGATCCAGTGCGTCGAGCTCACCATGCCCAGGTTTCCCCGCAGCAGCGGCCGGCGGGAGGGTCCCTCGTTCATCGCTCTCCCCGCAGTCGTTCCAGCCTGGCCAGCACCTCCGGCGGCACGGGCACCCCCTCGGCCAGGTGCTGCTGCCGCGTGCGCCAGGCCCGCTCCCCCGGCAGCAGCACCTCGGCCACGCCACGGGCGGGCCGGACTGCCCGCAGCGCCGCCAGGTACCCCGTCAGCCGTTGGTCGATTGCTTCCCGGTCGGTGAAAGCATCGGGGACCAGGGTGATGACGAACCCGCCGATCCTGGACGGCTCGGCGGTGTTCAGCCCGCGGACCTCCGGGCCGGCCGCGCCGCCGCTGACCAGGCCGGCCAGCAGGTCAACCATCAGCGAGAGCCCGGCCCCCTTGGCGCCTCCGGCAGGCTGGAGCATCCCCTTCAGGGCCAGCACCGGATCCGTGGTCGGGCTGCCGTCCGGCGCCAGCGCCCAGCCGGGCGGGAGCGGGGTTCCGCTGCGTTCGGCGGCGCGGATTGCGCCCTTTGAGCTAGCGGTGGTGGCCATGTCCAGGATCGGGTACGGCCCGGCGGAGCCGGGGATGGCAAGGCAGATCGGGTTGGTGCCGAGAAACGGCTCGGCGCCGCCGTATGGCGGCATGGCCGGCGCGGCGTTGCAGGCGATCACCGCGATCTGCCCGGCCTGCGCCGCCATGCGCCCGTAGGACAGCAGCATGCCCGGGTTGTTGGTGTTGCGGATCGCGCCCCAGGCCACGCCGTACCGCTCCGAGCGGCGCAGCGCCGCCCGGACCGCGGCGCAGACGGCGAGCTGGCCGAAACCGTCGTGCCCGTCGATGACGAACGTCGCGCCGCGGTCCCGCAGTTTCTCGGGCACCGCCCGCGGGTCGATGCCGCCCTGGTCCAGCTTGGCCAGGAAGGCCGGCAGCCTGGCCACGCCGTGCGAGGGCCGGCCGCACAGGTCGGCGTCCACGGTCAGCTCCGCGACCGTCCGCGCGTCCGACTCCGGCACGCCGCGGCCGGCAAGGATCGCGGTGACCAGCCCGGTCAGCTCCTGGTGCGCGACCCGCTCCGTCACGCGGCCACTGCCCTCCCCGCGCCAGGGCGGGTCAGCGGGATCTCCGGGAAGGCGCCGTCGGCGTAGACGACCGAGCCGCCGAGCACGGTCATTCGCACCTCGATCGTGTCCAGGTTCTCCGGATCGGACCGGTAGGGATCCCGGTCTAGCAGGCGCAGGTCGGCGCGGCGGCCAGGCTCGATGGTGCCCGCCACGTTTTCCTCGAAGGTGGTGTAGGCGGGCACGCATGTCATCATCCGCATCGCCTCGTGCACCGTGACGGCCTGGCTCGGGTCGATCGGCACCCCGCCGGCCGAGTGGCGAGTCACCGCGCCCTTGATGCCCACGAACGGGTTCAGCGGGGTGGACGGGAAGTCGCTGTTGGCCTGGACGACCAGGCCCATGTCGAGCGCCATCCGCAGCGGCTTCATCCGCTCGAGCCCCGCGGTGCCGAAGATCTGCTGCCAGGCGTCGCCGGAAGACTGGATCAGGCCCGGCTGCTCGGACAGGATCAGGCCGAGGTCGCGAGCTCGCTCGAAGTGGCTGACCGGGCCCTGCACGTACATGTGCTCAAGCCGGTGCCGCATCCGGTTGGGCCGACGGCCGAGCGTGTGTTCGAAAGCGGTGAGGGCCATGTCCGCGGCCCGCGGCCCGATCGCGTGCACCGCGATCTGCAGGCCATTGCGGTCGGCCCGCTCGAACAGGTCGTTCAGCTCGGGCTGCGGCACCCGGATCAGGCCGCGGTTCTCCGGCTGGCCCGGGTAGGGAGCGAACAGGGCCGCGGTGCGCGATTCGCACGACCCGTCCACGCTTATCTTGATCCCGCCGATGCTGACCCACTCATCGCCGAACCCGCTGCGCAGCCCGAGGGCGAGGATCTGGTCCAGGCTCGTCTGTGCCTCTACCGCGCGGATGTAGTAGCGAACCCTGACGCCAAGTTCGCCGCGTTCCCGCAGCAGCAGGTAGTCACCGATCTCCTGGCGGCTTGTGACGATGTCGTGGATGGCGGAGATGCCGTACCGCTGCAACTCCCGGATCCCGGCGCGGAGCGCGGCCAGCCTGCTGGCCTCGGACACCGCGGGCACCACGGTGTCCGAACGGGCCGCGTCGAGCCTGAGCTTGGCGGTCTCGTGCAGCACGCCGGTCGGCTCGCCTGAGGGATCCCTGATGATCCGGCCGCCCGGCGGGTCCTCGGTATCTCGGTCGATCCCGGCGATCCGCAGCGCCAGGCTGTTGGCCATCACGCAGTGCTTGCCCATGCCGCGCAGCACTACCGGGTGGTCCGGCGCGGCCCGGTCAAGCTCGCCGCGCACTGGCCAGCGGCGCTCGGCGATGCGGTAGTCACGGACGCTGTCACCCTGGATCCACTGTCCGGCCGGGGTAGCGGCCGCCTTAGCCGCGACCGCTGCGACGACATCCTCGATCGAGTACTGGCCGAGCGCGTCGAAGTCGATGAACTCGGCGCGGAACACCGCCGCCCGGTGAAAGTGAGTATGGCTGTCGATCACCGACGGTAGCAGGGTGCCGCCTTCGGCATCCACCAGGTGGGTACCGGCGGTGCGGAGGGCGAGCATGTCCTCGCTCGCGCCGACCGCGGCAATCCGGCCCTCGCTGACAGCGACCGCCTCTGCCTGGCCGCTTTCTGACATCGTCCGTACGTTGGCGTTGTGGACGATCAGGTCCACGGTACGGGGCACGCCGCCCACTGAGCACCTCCCGTTCTAGTTGGCTTCCCTGACGTGCTCAGGGCTTCGCAGCGATGACCGCGATCTCGACCTTGATCCCGGGTGACAGGTCCGCCCCGGTGCAGACCCTCGCCGGTCCCTCGCCGGGTACCACCCAGTCATTCCAGACGAAGTTGAACGTCTCCCTTTCCGCGATGTCGCTGAGCCAGATATTCGCCCAGATCAGCCGGGACCTGCCGGTGCCCGCGGCCTCGAGGATGGTGTCGATCTTGCTGAGCACCTGGGCCGCCTGGCTGGCCAGGTCGGCGGGCAGGTCCTTCTTGTCCGGGATGATGCCAGAGACGTAGACCAGGCCGCCGGCCTCGACGGCGTCGGAGCGGTGTGGGTTCGGCCCCAGCGGGGCATACCGGTGCAGGTCCATCTTTTACGCCACGCCCGCCGGCCTGCGGTCGTCCGGCTGGCGGAAGGCTGACTCCGGCATGGTCATCTCCAAGCCCTCGGCGGCCAGCCGCTCGCGGTAGTACTCGCGGATGAACGGGTCCTCTTCCCAGTACATGATCGTCCGGCCACCCTCGCTGATGCCGAACAGATTGCCGGCCTTCACCTCGCCCGTGGTGGTGGCCGGCTTGTCCGGCTGACCCCATTGCTCGGTCGGGCCGCCCCAGAAGTTGAGCACCCGCAGCCCCTCGGCGCAGACGCCGAAATGCTGGTGGAACCAGTGGCCGCCGCCGGGCGCCGCGGCGACAAGGCCGCCTGCCACGTACTCGGTCCGGTTTACCTGGTCGGCGTGGCCGTCCTGCCACGGGGTCGGGCCGAGCTCTTGCGGCCAGTTCAGCGTGTAGCCCTTGCCCTTCAGGCAGACGAGGACCGCGCCCGAGGGGTGGTAGTGGCCCTTGGAATAACGCCCTGACGGGTACTCGGAGATGAACCCGCCCGCCCTGGCGTCCTGGACGAACCCGGTGAAGTGCGGCTTGATCCGCCGATACCCGGGAGCCCGCTGATTGTCCAGCGGCAGTTGCGCCCGGACGATATCGGGGAACAGATTGCTGCGGATGGAGGCCCGGCCGCGAACCGGATCCGGCTCGAGGTCTGTGCTCGGCGAGAAGAAGTTCTTCTCGTCGATGTTGTACCGATCGCCGAACACCCAGTCGTTCTCGAAGATGAACGACGTGCTCTGGAAGATGTTCATGATGACCGGGGCGTTGGTCGAGGCGAGCAGCAGCGCATCTGACCCGCTGGCGTTTATCAGCCGGTAGTTGGCGTTGATCGGGATCATGAACAGCGATCCGGCCTGCCACTCGAAGACGTGCTTGCCGCCGCCGACCACCCAGACCTCGACGTTGCCCCGGCCCTCGACGACGTAGAAGAACTCGTCGTACATGTGCCGCTCGGGGGTGGTGATCTCGCGCCCCGGGATCTGCAGCACGTACATGCCCTTGACGTGCTCGATGCCGAACAGGTGCAGGAACGCTCCGCGGGCGTTGCGCCGGCGCCAGTCGCCTAGTTCCAGGTCGCGGACGTTATGCACGCCGAAGCCGCGGACGATCGGGATGCCCTCTCCGGCCATCCAGGTCTCGTACGGGCTCGGCGGCGCCTTGTAGGTCTTCAGCCCGGCGACCTCGTCGCCAACGGGTTCGGAGAACTTCGGCACTAGCTGGGCTCCCTTCGTCGGTAGTGTGCTGCGTTCGACCAGGCGGTCAGGATTTGACGGCAGCCGGATCGCGGGGTTGCGCCGCCGCCGCGAAGAGCAGGGATTTCACCAGCACCGGGACGGCGCCCGAGCCGGGGACGAACGCGCCGATGTCGATGTAGTCGAGTTCACGCAGCTCGATAGCGTCGACCGAGATCACGGGCAGGCCGGCGGCCATCTCCTCGGCGAGGTGCAAGCCGATCAGCCCGCCTATGTCGTTCCCGCTGACCAGGATCAGCGGATGGCCGCGGGCCAGGTAGCCATTCATGGCCCGGACCACCCCGGTGCAGAACGTGTCCAGCCGCCCGAACGTGGCCGAGCCGCCCCAGGCCAGGGCGATCGCGACCGGCTGCTCGGCCAGGTCCATGTCAAGCCGGCTCAGTGCGGAGCTGACGGCGCTGGTGACGGCCGCGTCATCAAGGTCGTCCCATTCGAACGCTGGGACCACCACAGGCACGTTCCGCACCGGCACAAGCGCGGGGTCGGAGATATAGATCGTGGACCCGCTGACCTGGACGCTGTACTGCGAGGCGCCGATAACCGTGGCCCTGATGCCACCGCCGACGTCCCGCACCGGCGCGCCAAGCTCGGGCAGCCGCCGCAGCAGTTCCGCTCCGAGGAACCGGCCTAGGTCGCCGTAATCCACGCCGGACCGGCCGTAGATGTACTCCGAGACACCGCCAGAGAAGGTAATCGCCTCGATGCCGGACCTGTCGGGTAGTGCGGCCCCGCGCAGCAGCCGGGAGCCGCGCGAGACGCCGCCCGCAGACGTCTCGCCGAGCAGCTCGTCTATCATGAAGGCGGCCAGGGCCGCGCCCTGTGCCTCGGAGAACCGCGCGCCCTCGGCGAGGCCGAGCCCGAGCTGCGCGGAGATGCGCGTGGCGGCCGGTTCCAGCCGGCTGATCCGGCCGACCTGGTCGTAGGCGACCAGCCGGGCGCCGACGTCCAGGGCCGTGAGATGCTCGACGGCCCCGTCCCTGCAGAGCGCGACCTTGGTCGTGCCCCCGCCGATGTCGATGTTCAGCACGCCGCCGCCGGCGGAGAGCCGGACGGCTCCCGAGCCGTGCGCCGCGAGCATGCCCTCGAGGTTGTCCCCGGCCCCCACCGAGACGAACTTTCCTGCCTGCCCGGCGAATACGTCGGCGATCGCCCGGGCGTTGCGGCGGAGCAGAGCCACGCCGGTCAGGATTACCGCTCCGGTGTCCACCTCGTCGGGCCCGACTCCGGCGCGGCCGTACTGGTCCCCGACGAAGCGGCTCAATTCCAGCTCGTCGATCTCGTTGCCCGCGCGGTAGGGCGTCAGCGTCACCGGCGACTCGTAGAGCACCTGGCCGCGGGTGAGCGAGTAACTGATCCCGGTGCGCTTGAGCTCGATAAGGGAGAAGATGACGTGGCAGGTGGCCGATCCGATGTCAACGCCGACGGTGGTCAGCGTGATCCTGTCGTCCTCGCCGAGGACGCGGTCGGCAGCGCTGAACCCTGGCTCAGGCAACACCTTCTCCGTACGCGCAACCAAAGTCGGGCTCCATAACGGTCTCCGGCAACATGCTGACCACGTCTTCGCCTTCCCCCGAGACCTGGCTCGCCAGCCAGTGCGCCAGGCCGCCAGGGTGCGCAGGCCGCCCGGGGTGCGCGGGGTGCGCGCTGAACTGCGTCGGTCGTCGTAGGGTGAATCCAGAATACAGTAAATAAGGAGAAGAAGTCAACGAGGCGGCCGGGCGAGGTGCGCGGCGGCACTGGCGCCGATGCTGGCGCCGATGCTGGCGCCGATGCTGGCGGATGAGACCCTGCACCTGGTACCTGTCTCGCCTGCCGTCCGCGTAAGCCGTGCGCGATCCCGGCCAAGTGGCGGGCCTGGCGGAAGGCCGAAGCTGCTAGGCCCTGGACTTGGCAGGGGTACGTTCGGCGGTGTCGCTATCTGCGTCCCAGTCGCTCGTGAGAGCGGCGATACCCTGCCTGACCTGCTCCAGGTGGGAGTACTGCCAGGCCTCGGCGGCCGTGAGGTCGCCCTTGCTCATGTAGTCGATCAGCTCACCGTGCCTGGTGTGCCTGGTCGAGTTCAGCTGTTCGCTTAGCAGGTACCGGCCGACGTGGCTGCGAAGATCCTCGATGATCTCGACCAGCAGCGGGTTGTTGGCGGCGTCGTAGACCTCGCGGTAGAAGGCGACCCGTGCCTCCACGGAATCCTGCCCCTCCTCGGTGTTGTCCAGCTTCGTCGCGAGTTCCCGCAGGGTGGCGAGGCGCTCCGGGGTCATCCTGGCCATCGACAGCCGCAGCGCGTAGGGCTCAAGCAGCATCCGCAGCCGGTAGATCTCATCGATCTGGGCGACGGAGAGGGTCCGGACCCGGGCGCCCCTGTGCGGGTGGAAGGTCACGAGTCCTTCGGATTCAAGCTGCAAGAGTGCCGTTCGTACCGGAATCCGGGACACCCCGATGGCCTCCGCGAGGGATTCCTGGCGGAGCCAGTCGCCAGGCGCCAACGCTCCGCTGACAATGGCCTCCCGCAGCACGCTGTAGACCATCTGGCCGATGGTCTTGTAACCGCTCGCGAGCTGGTCCACCACTTCGGCAAACTTCGCGTCGGTACCGCCTTTGGCACTTTTGCTAGGTCGCACCTGCTTCAGAGCCCCCTAACCGGATACATGCTCCGATGATAGCGCTAAATCGCCGGGCTGACGTGCAGCCGGCGCCGCTTCGCGAGGTGGTGCCTGATGAGTGAGCCTGCGAAGTAGAAAACGGCTTCCCTCCGGCCAGGGCCGGACCAGCGACGGCCCGGACTACCTGCCGGATCGCAGGTCTGTCCGGCCAGGAGACCGGTCGGCAGCCGACCCGGGGACGCACCCGCTACAAGTCCGCGGGAGTCGGCCGCCGACACTTGGCTAAGACTCGCACATTGTAGCCAGTATCCTTATGTTACGATCATGCCCTAGGCGCCCTGATCGCCGACGCCACCCCGCATCGGCGCCGTCGGCAAACCAGATGCCCGAACACCGGAGGTATCAATGCAGCACCCCGGATCCGAGACGGCCGACGCGAGGGGAGCTGGCCAGGACACGGCATCCCGGGATCCCGGTGCCCGGACCCGGCTGCTGGCCGGGTTGCGCATCGTGGACCTGACCGGCCCGGACGCCCAGGCGGCCGGCCGTCTGGCCGCCGAGCTCGGCGCTGAGGTGCTGCGGATAGAGCCGCCAGACGGCGACCGCGGCCGGCACGCCGGGCCCTGGGCGCACGGTAAGCCGGACGTCGAAGCTAGCCTGTCCTTCGCCGCCCTCAACAGCGGCAAGCTCAGCGTCGTCCTCGATCCGGGCCTGCCCGATAGCATGTCGCTGCTGCGGCGAATCATCCAGACCGCGGACGCCGTCATCTTGTCGGGGCAGAGTCAGTGGGGCGAGGTCGCCGACCCGGAGGCCATCGCGGCCGACGGGTGCCCGGTGATCGTCCAGGATCCGTTCATGCCCGGCGGTCCTTACCAGGGCTTCCTTGGCCCGGATCTGGTTACCACCGCGCTGGGTGGGCTGCTGTACATCAGCGGCGACGCGGCCAAGCCGCCATGCGCTCCGCCGGAGCCGATCGGCCAGTACTTCGCCAGCATCTGGTCGGCCCTTGCCCTTGTCTCGGCGATCTGGGCGGTGAGGAAACACGGCCGGGCAGCGGTATACCGGATCTCCGTCCAGGAGGCGCTGGCCACCCAGGAGCACCTCATCCGTGCCGCGGCAATGGACGGAAAGCCCGTCGTCCGCAACGGGAGCCAGCACAAGAACGTCGCGCCGGCCAACATTTTCCCGTCCAGCGACGGCTTCGTCTACATCTACGTCAGCAGGAACCACTGGCCGGCCTTCCTCGGCGTCTGGCAGCCGCACCCGGCCGAATACGACGACCCGAAGTGGGTTCCGAACGCGACCAGACGGGCCGATGCCGGGCGGCTCAACGAAGCCGTCGCGGCGTGGAGCCGCGGCTACTCAAGTACCGAGCTGGTCCGGCTGCTGCAGGGAGCCCGGGTGCCCTGCCTGCCCGTGAACCGGCCGAGCGACCTAGTTAAGGACGAGCAGATCGTGGCAGGACAGTTCTTCGCCCCGATAAGCCATCCGCGGCTTGGTACCTTCCTGCAGGCGAGCTTCCCCGCACTGATCGACGGGGCACGGCCGGAGCCGACATCTCCACCGCTGCTTGGCGAGCACACCGCGCAGGTGCTCGACGGCCTCGAGGCCGGAGAGACCGTGCGATGATCCTCGAGGGCGTACGGGTGCTGAGCTTCACCACCGGCATTGCCGGTCCCAACGCCGGCCGTATCCTCGCCTGCCTGGGCGCGGAGGTGATCAAGGTCGAGTCCGTCCGGGGCGGCATCGACTCATTCCGCTACTTCGGCACCGGAGACGACCTGAACTCCTCGGCCAGATTCGCCGAGGCCAACATCGGCGTTCGCTCGCTTACCGTCAACCTGAAACACCCAGGCGGCCCGGAAATCATCAGGAAACTGGTCCCGCACTGCGACGTCGTGCTGGACAACTATCGGTCAGAGGTGCTGGGAAAACTCGGTCTCGGCTACGATGAGCTGCGAAAATGCCGCCCGGATATCATCGTGGTCAAGATGTCAGGTCTCGGCTCGAGCGGCCCCATGAGCGGCTACGGCACGTGGGGGGCACTGCTGACCGCCTACTCGGGGCTCACCTGGCTCTGGAATCACCGGGACGCGACCGTGCCGGTCGGTAACCAGGGCGTGTTCCCCGATTACGTGAGTTCGGTGCTCGGCCCGATGACGGTCGTGGCGGCGCTGCTGCACCGGGAGGCCACCGGCACCGGATGCCTGGTCGACCTGGCCCAGTCCGAGGCCACCGCATTCTGCGCCCTGCCTCAGTCCCTGCTCGAGGTCAACATCAATGGCACCGATCCCGAGGTGGTCGGCAACCGGAGCCGTGGTGAGGAGGTCCAGGGGGTCTACCCTTGTGCGGGTACCGACCGGTGGTGTGCGGTCAGGGTCGAGACCGACGGGCAGCTCGCGGCCCTGTTCCAGCTGATCGGGCCGCCGGGGGACGGGTTCGGCACGCTGGCCGCGGCCCGTCAGGAACAGGATGCCGTCGATGCCATGATCGCGTCCTGGACCTCGCGGCGGTCGGCCAGGGACGCCATGGAGATCCTCCAGGCACGCGGGATTCCGGCCGGGTTGGTCGCGTCTGGCGACGACCTGCTGGCCGATCCGCAGCTCAACAGGGATGGCTTCATCCGCCGATTCGAGCAGCCTGGGGTGGGCGAGATGGTCATCCCCGGCCTCCCCGTGAAGATCGCTCCGAACCTCGTCGAGGAGCCCGCGGCCGCCTCCGCGCTCGGCCAGGACAACGAGTACGTGCTCAAAGGCATCCTCGGTATGAGCGACGCCGAGATCGACCGCGCCGCCAAGGCGGACATCCTGTCCTGAGCCGCCCGCACGGCAACCGCACCAAGGAGTTAGGCATGGATTACGAGACGATCAAGGTCGAGACCAGCGACGCGATCACCACGGTGACCTTCAACCGCCCCGAGAAGCGCAACGCCATGAACCCCCAGCTTCACCAGGACATGTACGACGTGCTCAACGCCCTCGAGGGCGACCCGGGCACCCGGGTGCTTGTCATAACCGGAGCGGGGACAACCTTCTGCGCGGGACAGGATCTCAAGCAGTATTTCAAGGACGTCGGCGACGACCAGGCACAGCGGAACAAGAACAAGCGGATTTCCGACGAGTGGCGCAACCGGCTGCTCCGGCTGTTCCCCAAGCCCACCATCGCGATGATCAACGGCGACTGCTACGGCGGCGGCTTCACGATCGTGGGCGCCTGCGACTTCGCGATCGCCTCCGAGGAGGCGACTTTCGCGCTCAGCGAGGTGAACTGGGGCGCGCTCCCCGGCGGCATGGTGTCCAAGGTCATCGGCAGCCAGATGGCATACAGGGACGCGCTGTACTACGCGATGACCGGTGAGCGATTCACCGCCAGCCGTGCCGCCGAGATGCGCTGGATCAACTCGGCCGTCCCCGCTGACCAGCTCTCCTCGGCGGTACGGGAACTCGCGGCGCGGCTGGCCGGCATGGATGCCGCGGCGCTCTGGTCTACCAAGGAGGCGTTCAAGCTCGTACAGGAGATGCCCTGGGATACCGCATTCCAGTGGCTCCTTACCAAGTCGAACGAGCTGAAGTACCGGCACATGCTGGAAGGCTCGGGCGAGGAGGGCCTGGACAAGTTCCTCCGCAAGGAGTTCAAGCCCGGCCTGGAGACCCACACCAACATCCATTGACCGGCCTGCGCCGATGCCGGTCGGTCCGGCAGGCAGGTAGCAGTAGTTGCAAGTAAGTAGCAACTAGAATCCACCGCAGAGTTCCCGGCCAGACCCACTTCAAGTGGCCGATGTTAGGTCATCGTGGTGCTACCGTCCGTAAGATTTGCCTCGTCAAAGCCTGAGTGGCCCGACTCGTGACGATCCGCCCATCCCGCTCATCCGCGTCGCTTCCAGGACGCTGTCTCGCCAGCTTCAACGAGAATTACTTGCAAATTACTTGCATCTAGACTGGGTGATATGACAGTCTAGACACGGCGGCGGCGGATGCGTGCGGCCAACACTGCCGAGTCACCGCATCATCCCGGCTTCTGCCGAGTTTCCTGGGTCCGGCGCACGACAAGGAGTACCGAGATGTTGCTAGGAGAGGCATTCAAGTGGCTTGACGACCATCGGTCAGGTCAGTTGGTGGTCACCCCCGCCGGCAGCGGAACACGCGCCTGGTACCAGGTCACTAAGGACCGGGAATCCACGTTCTACCTGAACGCCTCCATGGGCATGGTCTCGATGTTCTCGCTCGGGCTAGCGATTGCTGTGCCCGAGGCCACGGTGTGGGCGATCGCCGGCGACGGCGGTCTGGCGATGAATCCAAGCTGTTTCGCCACCGAGGCCGAGTACCTGCCGACAAATCTCCGGCACATCGTTATCATGAACCGAGTATTCGGCGTAACAGGCAAGATCCCGCTGCCAAATTCAGGATTGTACGACTTCAAGAAAGTTGCGGAAGGATTCGGCGTTCCGGCGGATCGCTGCTATGAGGCCGACTCTGTTGGCGCGCTGGACGATATTGCCCATGTCTTCATGGACGATCACGGCTATGCCTTCCTGATACTAAGAGTAGAAGTCGAAAAGGGCCTGGTTGAGCCGGCTAGCCTAGACGGCGCCGAGCTGAAATACCGCTTCGGACGATCGATGGAGCGCCGGTTCGGAGTCCGAGTCTTCGACGAGCGCGGCGTCTGACAATTATTCAGCTGCGGCGAAGGCGGCGCCTTCCCGTCGACTCGGCACCCATGCCATACTCACGAGAAATGAGAAGCTCAAATGGCAATTGCCCAGAAGCCACGTCAGTATGTCTTCTCTCCCGAGGTCAACGTTTCAGCGAACTCGAAGCTGCTGATCGACATGCTTGCCGAATGCAAAATTGAGATCGCCGCCTCCCTGCCGGACACGTGGATCATGGATGTACTGCACGGGCTGGACCAAGACCCACGTTTCACCCATATTATTGTCAACCGCGAGGAATCCGCTATCGGCATCTGCGCGGGTGCATTCATGGGCGGAAAGGGAAGTGCTGCACTGATGGGTACGTCTGGGTTCATGGCGTCAATCTACGCGATCTCTAAGATCTGCAACACCTATCAAATCGGGTTCCCGATCATCTGCACGGTCCGCGGGGAAGCAGGCGACCGCGAGGTGAATCACCAATCCAATGGTATGCAATTCCGGAAGATCGTGCAGGCAATGGATATCCACATGCATATCCTGACCGACCGGGCCTCCTACGAGGCGATCCCCGAATGGGTATATCATTCCAAGATTCAGAAACGGCCAGTCATTATTGGTATGACAAGCCGTATATAGCCACAAGCGGGTCAAGCGCCTACGGTCGGCGGGCGACTGGCTGACAAGCTATGCTAGTCAAGGCTAGTCAAGCGACGTGGAGTCCAATGCGGGATGTCACCAGCGCTAATCCGTTAGCCCGATGGAGTCGGTTCGTGCCAAGATCTCGAATGGTGCACCGCCTGCCTGCTGGTGCAGGCGGTGAGGACGTGCAGATCAAGCGGCTACTACGAGGGCACGGCCTGCGCGGCACACCACAGCGGATAGCGATCCTTCGGATACTTACCGAAGTCTCGACTAACGATCAGGACACCAGCACGCATCTGACTGTTCTGGAGATCCACGATCGTTTGCGAGATCAGGGTAATCACGTGGACCAGTCCACCGTATATCGCATAGTCGCGACCCTGGCCGATCAGGGCGTCCTGCATGCAATCGCTTACGTGGATCGTCCGAGTGCATATGGCCTCGGCGGAGTCGCGCACCACCACGCTGTGTGCATCACCTGCGGGACGGTATATGAAATCGTCCCGACAGACATCAAGGTCGCGATTGATCAAGTGGCGGAGGTCACCGGCTTCAACTCGGGCGACATGCGGCTTACCGTCCATGGCCGGTGCCCCGCCTGCATCAGGATGCGGGGCATTAAATCTAAGTTAGCGTGCGACCCGGCGCTGCCAGGGAGGGCAACGGCGACCGTTGACCGGCCTGCGCCGGCCGATGCCGGTCTCGGCACGCCGTCCGGGTCACGTGCCGCGATTGCGGGAAGCGGCCACAGGCCAGGGCCACATGGCCCGGGTTGAGTCGGATACCAGCTCGCCGTCCTTGTAAACGGCACGGACCCGCTCGACGGCGGAGATGTCGTCGAGCGGGTTCCCTTCGAGCACCACCAGGTCGGCCAGCTTGCCGACGGCCAGCGTGCCGATATGGTCAGCCACGCCGATGGCGCGGGCGGGCACGAGTGTCATCGAGCGGAGTACCTGGCGGGCGGTCATGCCAGCCGCCCGGCCGAGTTCGGCGCCGTAGATCGGATACCCGAACGGGTTGACCGAAGGGCCCGCGTCCGAGCTGAGGATCAGCCGGTCGGCCATGCCCAGCTTCAGGTAGCGGTCCACCACCTCCAGCCGTTTGTTGATCTTGCTCATGGCCTTCTGCTCCGCCTTGAGATCCCGCTCGCTGACCACTTCGGTAGTCCGGCGACGCGCGATCTGGCGCGCGGTGTGGTACCCGCCGACGGGCATGGTCATGCTGACGAAGATCGGCGAGTCGGCGATCCGGCTGGCAATCTCGTGGTCGTATTCAATCTCGACGTCGGGTCCTGTGCCGAAGAACCGGCTGGGTCCGAGTGGCCTGCGGCTTACCTGGAAGTCGGCGTGCTCGATGCAGTTGATGCCGGCTCGCACGGCGTAGTCCATCGCGATCTTGGAACGGGCGTGGGCGGTGGTGAGCCGGCCCATCCGGTTCGCCACCACCGCGATCGCGGTCAGCTCGGCCACGCCGTAACTGGGCAGCCCCGCGTCGTGGCCGAGCGTGCTGCCACCGGAGGCCATCACCTTGATGTGGTCGGCGCCCTCCCCGATCAGCCTGGCCACCGCCGCGGTGACGCCGTCGACGCCGTCGGCTGCCTCGTTGCACCAGGCGAAGTGTCCGCCGCTTGATGTGATGGGCCGGCCGGCCGCGAAGGTACGAGGCCCGGGCATCAGACCGCTGTCGATGGCGTCCCTGATGGCGAACGCCACCTGGTTCCTTGCGCCGTTGTCGCGGACCGTTGTGACGCCCGCGTTGAGGTGGAGCAGGGCGTTCCTGACGCCGTAGAGCGCAAGCCGCTCGTCTGGCTGCAGCGAGATCGCTTCGTAGGACCGGCCGTCGGCGGGCAGGCTAAGGTGCACATGCGCGTCGATGAGCCCCGGCAGGATTGTGCAGCCGGGATACCTGTGGGTCGGTGCCGTCGACGCCGGTGGCCGGCCCGCGGCGCTCTCGATGGCCGAGATCCTGCCGGCCGAGATGACCAGGCTAGGGTCGGATACCCGCTCGAGGTCGTCTCCGACGAGCGCGGTACCGGCCTCCACTATGGTCATGCGCCCGCTGGGAACCGTTCGATCTGGTGCAGGCCCAGCGCCTTGATCGCGAAGGTGTCCTGGACCGCCAGGTAACGGCAGACCTCGGTCTCGCTGTCGTTGAAGTGCTGGTGCCACATCCACACCGGGAAGCTGAACAGGTCGCCCTCCTCCCAGTCGATCCGCTGCTGGTCGGTGCCGTCCCAGCTGACGATTGTGTGGCCCCTGCCGCAGACGATGTAGATGACCGCCTCGGTAGTGTGCCGGTGGTTCACCGAGGCGCCGAGCGGGGGAAGCTCGCTGACATGCGGCTGCAGCCGAATGTCGCTGCCGAGCCGGTAGAAGCGCGCCTTGGTGTTCCGGTACTCGCGCGCGGTCAGCTCGGTGGTCCGCAGGTTCTTGACAATGACCGCCTCGGTCGGAGGATTCTTCTCGTTCCAGGCCTCGCGCTGGCCCATCTCGCTGTTCGCCGTCTGGCTGAGCGCCTGATCCCTGGCTACGAGGCGCACCTCGGAGTCATGGGCCGTCGTCATACCTGCCTCCACCTCGGTTCGTGCTGACTGAAATCCCGGACTGAAACTAGGATAACGTATTCAACTTAGCGACCACAAGCCGGGTTGCCGTGGCCGACCTGCTAAAACGCGGTGCGGAAGACGGACTGTGTCCTCGACCCGCTTCGAGGCATGCCGGGCGATCGGCTTGTTCGACATCGCGATCCGGTACGGCACCGTGGAGCCAAGGTCGTCTTCGCATGTTCGGACTGCGGTGCGGCCCGGGAGGTGCCCGTTTGACCGGTGCGGGGCACTTCATGGCGGCACCGCGGCAAGTGCCGCGGCGGGGCCCGCGGTCAGTACGCGATGACGACGCTCTTCTTCCTGGTATAGCTCAGCAGCTCATCGTAGGAGCCCTCGCGGCCGATCCCGCTGTCCTTGTATCCGCCGAACGGAACGCCCAGTGGCTTGTTTCCCGAGCCGTTCACCCAGACAAGCCCGGCCTCCAGGCGCCGTGCCGTCTCGAGCGCCCGGGATTGGTCATGGGTCCAGATGTTCGCGGTCAGGCCGAGGGGCAGGCCGTTCACGGCAGCGATGAGATCCTCGTAGTCGTCCCAGCCGAGCACGGCTGCCACCGGCCCGAACACCTCCTGCTGCGCGATCCGCATTCGCGGTGTCACGCCGGTCACTACCGTCGGCTGAACGAAATAGCCGGGCTTCAGCTCTGGCGCGGGGCCGCCGCCCACCGCGATCGTCGCGCCGTCGGCCCTGGCGTCTGCCAAGTGCCGCAGCACGCTGTCCCTGTGCGCCTCGAAGGCCAGCGGACCGATCTGCGTGGCGTCGTCGGCTGGGTCGCCCATCCGCAGATCGCCGACCAAGCGGCAGAATTCGGCGACGAACTCGTCGTGCAGCGCGGCGTGCACGAAGATGCGTGACTGCGACATGCAGGACTGGCCCATGGACCGGACGAAGTTCATCCCGCCGATGGCGGCCTTGGCCGCCTCGGCTGCCGGGGCGTCGGAAAAGACGACAAGCGGGTTCTTGCCGCCGAGCTCGAGGCTAACCGAAGCGAAATGCGCCGCTGCCGCCTGGCTGACCGAACGTCCGCCGGAGACGCTCCCTGTGAAGGCCACCCGGGGCACGCGGGGGTTCGCGACCAGCGCCATACCTGTCGGATCGCCTGGTCCGGTCACGACGTTCACCACGCCGGGGGGCAGGATCTCCGCCGCGATCCTGGCGAATTCGAGCGTGCTCAGCGAAGTGTGCTCGGACGGCTTCAGGATGACCGCGTTCCCGGCTGCCAGCGGCGCCGCCGACTTGCCGACCGCGTACTTGAAGGGGTGGTTGAACGGCACCACCCTGGCCACCACTCCGAACGGCTCGAGGACCGTCAGTGCGAGCTGCGATCTCGCGTCGGGAAAGGCCTCGCCTTTGGTCTCCCCGGCCAGTCCGGCGAAGTAACGAAGTTCCTTGATCGCGCCGGAGACGTCACCGCGCATGCCGGAGATCGGCAGCCCCGACTCGACTGTATCCAATTCCGCGAAACGATCCGCGGCCGCGGACAGCGCGTCGCCGAGTTCGTTCAGCCTGTTCATCCGGGTGACCCAGGGAGTGTCGCGCCAGATCGCCGCCCCCCGCCAGGCCAACTGCACCGCCCGGTCCACGTCGGAGGCTGAGGCCACGCCGATGCGGCAGATCTCCTCGGTGGTGAACGGGTTGATGCTCGGGAACTCACCACCGGAAGCCGACAGCCACTCGCCCCCGGCAAACAGGCGAGTCGGATTCCCCGCGTGGGCCAGAACCTCGCGCACCGCGTCCGTCATCATGTCATGCACCCCTAGGAACTCGGCTGTGAAACGCGCCGAAACGGCACGACGCGCTGGAGAAGTCTGCGGCTAAACAGGTACCGCCGGCCTTACCTGCGACCTGGCACGGCCGAGGTCGGCCACGGTGCGGCAGCCCAGCATGGCCATGGTGCCCGTGACCTCGGCCTTCAGGATTTCCAGCACGCGGGCGACGCCCTCGGCGCCGCCGAGGGCCAGCCCCCAGCACTGGAGCCGGCCGATCAGGACGGCCTTCGCCCCCAGCGCCACCGCCTTGCACACGTCTGCGCCGGACCGGAAGCCGCTGTCGATCATCACCTCGGCGCGGTCGCCGACAACCCCGACGATATCGGTCAGGGCCTCGATCGAGCTAAGCCCGTGGTCCATGGCCCGCCCGCCATGGTTGGACACGTAGATGCCGTCGATGCCCAGGTCCACCGCGCGCACGGCATCCGCCGCCCGCATGATGCCCTTGACCGCGATCGGCAGGCTGGTCATCGACCGGAGCTTCTCCAGGTCCTTCCAGGTGAAGCTGGCCCGGCGGAGCCGGTCATGGCCGACGTCAACGAGGTTGGGAGCCGGTGCAGGCCGGGTGGCGTACCAGTCAAAGCCGCGAGAGAGCAGCCGGTCGCTGCGGGCCTTTACCGGACGGTCCGAGGTCAGGCAGATGGCGCGGTATCCGGCCTGCTCGACCCGGTCGAGCATGGCCCTGATCCACTTCTCGTCTCCGTCCGGGTACATCTGGAAGAACAGGTGCTTGTTCCCAGCCCGCTCGGCGACCTCCTCGAGGCTCGGCGCGGACAGGATGCCGACGCAGCTGATGGTCCCGACCGAGGCGGCCGCGACGGCCGACGCCGCCGATCCGTCCGGGTCGTATAGGTCCAGCGCGCCGACCGGGGACAGCATGACCGGGAACGACATCGGCACGCCGAACAGCGACGTCGAGGTGTCGATGGTCGCCACGCCGCCGAGGACGGACGGAACGAGGGCGAGAGACCGGAGCGCTGCCAGGTTCCGCGCCACGGTCAGCTCATTACCTGCCCCCGACTCAGCGAATACGACGAGTTCGTCACTGAGTGACTCCTGGGCACGGGCGACAACGTCTCCGATCGTACGGACGTCTTGCACGACCGATCTCCTCTCACACCGGCGGACCCGCCGGGGGCCAGTTCACCGGCCTTGATCGTCAGCTATCGGGGACGGCGCAGCGACAGCACGCACTGGTGCCGAAGGCTCGGCCAGTACACGCGTCTTTGAAGATATTATTCAATATACGACTAGGGGTCAAGATCGGCCCGAAACCGGAAACGCAGGTAGACGGCGGATTTACCGGCAAGCGGGGGGCGGCGGCTAGGGGCCGACTTGCTCCCTGACCCTGACCCCGAACCGCCGGGAGAGCACCGCGGCCGCCAGGACCAGCACGACGAGCAGCAGGATCATCACCACGCCGAGGGCGGCGAGCTGCGTGTACTGGCCGTTGCTGCTCTGGGTCCAGATCACGACGGGAAGCACCACGCTGCCCGGGGAGTAGAGCAGCAGCGAGGCCGGCAGCTCTCCCATGCTCGACATCACTATGTACAGCCATCCCGCGAGCAGGCCGGGCCAGAGCAAGGGCAGGATCACCCGCCGGAACGTCTGCAGCCAGGTTGCGCCGCTCACGAAGGCGGACTCCTCAAGCTCCTTGCCGAGCTGGGCGATCGAGGCCGAGGCGTACCGCATGCCGTATGGCAGCCCCTTCGTGGCGTACGCGATCAGCAGCACCCACAGTGTCCCGTAGACAGGAGCCGGCAGCCAGAGGTAGAAGATCAGCACCGAGACGCCAAGTACGATGCCGGGCATCACAAGCGGGACGAAGGACAGGCCGTCGAGCACCATTCGCCCGGGCGCGTCGCTCCGCATGACAATCCAGGCCGCGACCGCCATCAAGAGCATCACGACCGTCGCGGCGCCCGCCGAAAGCTCCAGCGAATTCAGCAGGCCATGGAGAGGATCGCCGCTGTTCACAAGGAACGAGTAATTGTTCAGGCTGAGGCCCTGGAAGAAGGTGCCGGGCTCTACCCGTCCCCAGTACGGCCGCAGCGACGTGTAGAGCAGGGCGAGGAACGGCAAGATCAAGGCGATCAGCACGTACACAAGCAGGGCCGCGAAGGCGGGCCACTTGGCCCGGCCAAGGTCTATGCCGCCTGACCGGTAAGCCCTGCCGCTTACCACGGCGTACTTGTTCCCCCGGCCGACGACCCTGTAATACAGCCAGATGCCGATACCGCCGATCACCATCAGGATGACCGAGTAAACGCCGGCCGCGCCGTAGTCGGGCGGGAAGGTGTCGAGAATGTTCCAGATGAGGGAGGGAATGACCCACACCTTCGCCGGGATGCCCAGGATTGTCGGGACCTCGAAACCCTCGATGTTACGTATGAAGGTCAGCAGCAGCGTACCGATGAGTGCGGGCATCGCCAGCCTGAGCGTAACCCTCCTGACAATGCTGCCCAGTCGTGCACCCGACACCTGCGCGCATTCCTCCAAGGTGGGATCCATGGACTTGAAGGCCGCCATCATAAGCAGGAATGACAACGGCACGCTGCTGAGCCCCTGGACCCAGATCATCCCCTCGATGGAGAAGACGTTGATGTTGATGCCCAGCGGTGCGAGCAGCTCGCTCAGCGCCCCCACGCCGGGGCTGGCGAGTATCTCCCACGCAGACGCGTACAGGACGCCGGGAATCACGAGCGGGACCAGGGCCACCGCGTACAGCAGCCGCCTGCCCGGAATGTTCGTCCGCTCGGCGCAATAGGCGAGTCCGGTGCCGAACACGACGGACAGGACGGTGGCGCCCGCAGCGAACAGCAGGGTGTTGCTGACCAGCTGCCAGAAGCTGACGACATGGAAGGCGTTGCTGAATGTGCTGAGAGAGAACGAGCCGTTCGCGAAGAACGTCTGCCGGACGAGAAACACGAGCGGCCCGATGACCAGGTAGGCCACCAGCAGGCCGACAAGCACGACGACGATCAGCCTGGCTTGCCTGCGCTCGCCGGCCACCTTGGTGAGCAGCTTGCCGATCGGGCCGCCAGCGCCGCTGCCCGGAAGCTGGGTCTGCGCATCGGCGATCATTCGGGGCCGCCCACCAGCCGTACCTCGCTCGGGTCAAACTCCAGGTACACCTTCTGGCCTGGCGGGTAGGACGTGGGCCCGTCATCGTCGCGCTTCGCGCCCGCGCTGGTCCTGATGGTCGCGTCGCCGATCCTGATCTTGTGCTCGGAGGTGGTGCCGAGGAAGTTCCGTGCCTCGACCACGCCCACCCAGGGCTCGCCGTCGGGCGGCCCGCTGTCGTGGGGGCCGCTGTCGTGGGGGCCGCCGTCCTTCGCCGGCGAGATCCGGATGAATTCCGGGCGGATGTACAGCCACGCGCCCGACTCGGCGCCGGCGACGGCGTTCTGCCTGAGCACCCTGGTCTTCAGCCCCCCGGCGATCTCTGCTTCGATCTCGGTGTCCGATACGGGCCGCAGCGACGTGCACTTCATCAGGTTGGCCGCGCCGATGAAATCGGCGACGAAGGTGTCTTTGGGCGTGTAGTAGATCTCCCGCGGCCTGCCGAGCTGAACCAGCTTGCCGTGGTTCATGACGCCGATCATGTTGGACATCGCCAGCGCCTCGGCCTGATCGTGGGTGACGTACGCCGTGGTGATGCCCAGCTCGCGCTGGAGCCGCTTGAGCTCGAACCTCATCTCGTCGCGAAGCTTCGCGTCCAGGTTGGAGAGCGGCTCATCGAGCAGCAGGAACGGCGGCTGCATCACGAGGGCGCGGGCGAGCGCAAGCCGCTGCTGCTGCCCGCCGGACAGCTTCGTGGCGTGCCTTCCGGCTACCTCAGCCAGTTGCACTGTGGCAAGCGCCTGTTCAACCCGCTGGGTGATCTCCTTCCGGCTCGGCCTTTCCCGGCGCCTCATCACCCGCAGCGGAAACGCCGCGTTCTCGAAAACCGTCATGTGCGGCCAGATCGCATAGGACTGGAAAACCATCCCGAATCCACGATCCGCGCTCTGCACCTTGATACCGCCGGCGGATGAGTAGACCACCTTCCCGCCGACGGCTATCTCGCCCTCGTCGGGGTGTTCAAGCCCGGCCAGGCAGCGCAACGTCGTCGTCTTGCCGCACCCGGAGGGTCCGAGGAAAGTGAAGAGCTGCCCGGCCTTGATGTCGAAGTCAATGCCCGCCACCGCGACCTGCTGGGAACTCTTACGCCTTCGCTCGCCGAAGGTCTTCTTCAGGCCCCTGACTGTCACGACTGACGAATGAGCCACAGGCATGTCCTCCCGTGCAAGTAGCTGCTGGCAGGCGACTCGGGGTGCCGTGCCTTGAGAATGACCGGGGCACCATAGGCCCGGGCATGAACCGTGGTGCGCACACCGTCGTGACCACACCTGCCGCAGGGGTACACGCGGCCTGGTTGGGAAACCGAAGCTTCTATTGTGTGCAGAATATGGCATTCAATGTTATCGGAGCAAGCAACGCGGGCGCGCCGGGTGCGCCGGGTGCGCCCGCCCGCCAATGATCGTTACCGACCAGCCCGCCGACGAACCGAGCCCGGCTGCGGGGCGCGCTGACCTCGGCCCGTCGCGTCTGACGGGCGGAAGAGCAGCCGGCCGCGGCCGGGCTCGTCGGCATCCGGGGGCACTAGTTCCGCAGGACCTGAGCGTAGAGGTTGGTCCAGTATTGCGTCTGGGTCGCATTCCCCCAGATCGACTCGGGTTCCATCTCCAGCTGCGATCCCGAGGGGAGCGAGCCGCCGATCCCGGCCTGGGAGGGTACCCGACCCGAGTCCTTCGCATATGTGATCTGCGTGGGCTGGGACAGCATGTAGTCGATGAGCAGCAGGTCGGCCGCGGCAGCCTTCGAGGACGACACGATGCCCGGGCCGAGGGGCTGGCCGAACACCGGGTTGACGATGGGCGTCTCCGCGATCGGCGCTCCGGACTCCGCTTCCTTCGCGCACTGGTTCCATGCGCCCGGCATGGCCACGTTGTACTGCCCGGTCGCGACCGAGCTAGCCACCTGGCTGGAGGAGGTGATGCTCGACCCGCGCTTGGCCGCGCTGTCGAAGAGCTTGAGGGCCGCGTTCAGCGTGTAGCCCTTGTCCTGCTCAAGCCACTGCACGACGCCGGCGAACCACTGGACCTCGGTAGAGTTGAACGCGTAGTGCGCATTCTTGTTCTCAAGTATCTGCTCCCAGTTCGATCCGGGACCGTTGGGAAACGCCTTTGTGTTCCAGCAGGCACCTGCCACACTGATACTGAGCGCGCTGAAGTCCTTGTTGACTGCCCCGGGTACCAGCTGGGAATTGACCGGCGTCGTGTAAGCAGTGAGCAGCTTCTGGTCCTGCAGCGTGTACATGTTGATGCTCGGCAGCATCGCGATATCGGCGCCCGGCCGCCCGGCCTTGGCCTCCTGGTCAATGCGCTCCAGTACGGAGTTCGCATCGGAGGAGTAGAGGTTGACGGTGATGCCGTACTTCGCCTTGAAATTGGCGAGCATGGTGGTGCAGTCCGAGCATGTCGTGTAGAGGGTGACCGACGTCTCTCCGGCCTTCTTGGCCATGGCGGCCAACTCGCTATCCCTTGCGCTCAGGCTCTTGCCGTTCAGCTGGCTCAGGATGGCCGACACGGCGCTGGACGCGGGCCCAGTCGTGACGGCCGTAGTGCCGCTGCCGGAGGTGCTACTGCTACCGCTGCTGCTGCACCCTGCGATGAGCAAAGTCGTCCCGGCAGCGCATGCCGCCGCGATCTTCCACATGGGCAGTCTAGGTCTCATTACGGGCTCCCATCGTCACCGTGACCTCACGCACGACGCCTGCAAAATTGTATTCCTTGTGCAACTTCCGCTTCCGAGACGGAGCCAGACCCGGCTGCAACTTCCTGTTGCCGCCTGGTCGTACCGATTTCACCTGGGATTCTGGTTAGGATATCGTATCCAGATCACATGTCAAGGTCGCTACGAGGCTGTGACCTGCTGTGGATGGCGGTCTCCCGCCGCAAGGGATGGCGGAAGTTACCCGGCCCTGCCGAGCCTCCGAGACCGTCGCAGCAGAGGCGTCGCCCTGACGTTACCCGTGCGGCGTCCGGCTCGACACCGCCGGCCACGCCATGACCAGCAGAAACCCGCTCCTGCGGGACCAACCGCGTGCGGCGAAGGCGGCTAGGAGGACTGGGGATTCCAACCTGGCGGAGGCGCTCCTGCCACCATCAGGCGGCAGCCGAGCAGCGCAAGTCGAGTTGGATACAATTTAACATCGATCTTGACACGTCCCGCGAACGCTGCCGGCAGGACCGCGAGCCGAATACGGCCGAGACGATGGACGACGGAGCCGGACGGCGGAAGCGGGGATTGACGCTGCGGGGAAGGGACACGCAGACCGCGCGGGACTCAGCGACCTGCGGGCAAGACGGCGCGCGAACCGCGCGAACCGCGCGAACCGCGCGGGCGCCGGCAAGACGGGAAGACGGGAAGACGGGAAGACGGGAAGACGGCACGCGGATCGCAGAGAAGCGGGCTTAGGCGACGACTCCACCCGGGCGTTGGCGGCGGCGCTATAACTCGGGCCTGAATTTCGCGGACGCCGTCGAGGCGACGCACCGCTTTGGCCTTGCCGGGTAGTCGGCTGGCCCGAGCTGGTGCCGCAGCAGGCAACGGTTGCCTCGCCGGGCGCCGCGGCAGCCGTCCGCGTGATTCCCTTCGCCGCCCTGATCCGGACCTGTTGTCATGATCGTGGGTCGTTACTGCCCTTATCGGGGAGGTTTTGACCCACGATCCGGTCGGCGGCGGATGGCAGGGGCGGGTGAGGCAGGTCAGATGCGGCGGTTGCGGCAAGTGCGATCCGCGGGACGAACGTGTCCGGCCACGGCACTAGATCACCGCAGCCATTCAAACAGGCAGGTTGCTCTTGCCGGGCATGGCGGCATGGCCTTATGGCTGGCCTTCTCTGGTAGGTGCGGGTTAATGCGAGCGAGCGGCCGGGTTAGGGGCACGAAGCGTCCGCGCAGCAAAGCCGCGAAGTTAAGGGTCGAGCGCTTTTATCGAGGGAGGGACTACAGTGCTCCTCCGTCGCTGCCGGAGTCCAGTGGTTTTCCTAATCGCTGCCGCCACCGTCCAGGCGGTACTTATATATAGACAGCAACCTATAGACGAAATGCATGAATTTCGTATACGGGGCGACGGCAAAACAGGTGATAACGGTGACCAGGTGAATCACCAGGATCGGGAGGAACGCCGGCGTGGCGCGTAGCAGAAGCGTCAGCAGACCGGTTACCGCCAGCGCGGCCAGCGACCACAGAAGCACGTAATCAGCCCGGCGCATCGCCTGGGAGCCCGCGCGAGTCTCGCTGTCGCGCTTCTGCAGGAGCAGTCCGGCGCACCCGGCGATCATCCCGATCCCTCCGATCGTCCCGGTGAGCGGGGGCACCGAGAAGAACGGGTACGGCGGCTGCCAGCCCAGAAATTCCTCCTGCACGCCCGCTGCGACGGTTGAAGCGAAGCACAGCATTAGTCCGCCGACCAGACACATGTGGTACCGGCGGCGACTACCAGACGCATCATCTCCGGGGTACGTACAGTCCGCCCCGCCGCCGCGCATGTGACGCAGCCACAGACCGTCGATGATTGTCAGCAGCCATATCCTGGGCCGAGCCAGGCTCAGCAGCGATCCGTGCACGTCGCGCCAGTACCGGGAAGCCGCGATTACCATGACGACCACTCCCCACGCGACGGGTGCCGACACAACGCCAACGAGCACCCAGTGTGGCAGCAGGCGGTAAGGCGACGCGGCACTGCCGATCCGGGCGGTCTCGGTGTGTAGCAGCGCGGCCAGTGCGATAACTACCAGAGCGACGCCCGCGGTCAGCGCCGCAATCCCCGGCAGGCCCCGGGTCCAGCGCGGCCGGGCCGGCCAGGTGTAGTCCCGGTACATCTGCAGCCGGATCGTGCTGAAAACCTCAGGCGGATTCAGCGCGAACTCGTGCGGGGCTACGTACATGCACGCGGTGAAGCAGTCCTGGCAGTCGTGGCACAAGTTCGAGAGGTGCTTGACATCACCGTCGGTCAGGTCAGTCAGCCGCTCCAGAGTCGGCCAGACCGGACAGTAGGCCTCACAGTACCGGCAGGAGTTGCAGACGGTTAGTTGCCGCCGCGCCTCGCTGAACAGCTCATCTATCGACATAGCGTGCTGCCTCCTGGCCGGCCACGCGGCCCCAGACGGTTCCGATCGTCATGCCGAAGCCGGCCAGGTAACCAGTGGACAGAACGTTGCCCGACATGATCTCCCCGGCCGCGAACACATTCTCAAACCGGCTGCCGTCCTGCGACTGCACCCGCGCGCTCTCGTCGACACGTACGCCCATATAGGTGAACGTGATACCGGGCCGCATCGGCACCGCGAAAAAGGGCGGCGTATCCAGCGGCATGGCCCAGTTGCTTTTCGGTGGGTCAATACCTCGGGTCGCGACGGCATCCAGCCGCGCCGGGTCGAATCGGCGCACTGCATCTAGCGGAACCGCAGCATTGTAGCTCTCCACGGTGTGCGCGAGGATACGGGGATCAAGCCCCAACTGCTGCGCCAGATCGGTTATGGAAGCGGCGTGATATGGTCCGTACATGGGCGGCAGGAACAGCCTGGATACCTTACTGTCCCATAGGCCATATGCGATCTGATCGGGTTGCATCGCGATGTTGGTGCCCCAGATCGCATATCGTTTCGGCCAGATATCCTCGCCCTCGTCATAGAAGCGGCGAGCGTGCCGATTTACGACGATCCCGAATGGAATATTGTCCAGCCGTGTCGCGATTCCCCCGTCAAACTTAGGGCTGCGGGCGTCCACCGCCGTCGCGTGGAATCCGCGCTCCTCGCCGGCGGTTTCCGCGCCGGCTTCGAGGAGACGGGCGAGAATCGCGCCGTCGTTATAGGCAGGACCGCGGATATGGTAGTTCCGCGCTGCGGGACCCCAGTAGCGCTCCAGCCAGGCTATGTTCGCCTCGAATCCTCCGCTAGCGCAGATGACGGCCTTCGGCCGGAGGACGTACTCCCCGCCGTCTGCTGTCACCGTGATTGACGTGCACAGATGACCGTCGAAGCCGAACCGTTCGGCAGACGCCTCGTAGCGCACCTCCACCCCGCGGTCCCGTGCAGTGCGATAGTAGCTGTTGAGCAGGGCCTTCCCCCCGCCGAGAAAGAATCTGTTGGTCCGCCCCAGGTGGAGGGTCCCGGTCAGCGGTCGCTGCCACATGGCACCGTGCGCGGTCATCCACGCCGGGACCGACCGGGAGTTGTCGACGGTGAACTTCGCCAGCACCTCGTCATTCGGGCCGCTGCCGACGCCGCAGAGGTCGGCCCACATCTCCTCGTAGCGATAGGCGCCGCTGTTATATTTATCGACTTCCTCGTGAACATAGCGGATGTTTCTGGTATGGCGGGTATTACCACCACGCAGGGCGCCCGGAGCGCGTTCCAGAACCAGCACGGACGCACCGCAATCGCGAGCGCTGAGTGCGCTCACCAGGGCCGCGTTCCCACCTCCGATGACGACGACGTCCCAGGATTTCTCCAGTTCGTTCATACGGTGGTCAGCCGGTCTTCCCCGGCCCGGCATTTCGCCCGCTGCAGGGCGTGATGCATGGTTCGGTAGGCACAGGCCAGGCCCACACGCCAGCTTCCTGTATCTGCCATGTACTCAGCATACGGGAGTATGCAGCCGTCTACAATGGCGGTCGCGTGAAGATGCCCGCCGTGCCCCGGTGCCCGACGACGTGACAGAGCCGAGAAATGCCCTTAGTACTAGACCCATCCAGACGCGCGAGAACGGCAGGGCGCCCGAGCGACCACTCGTTTGGCGCCTGGCACGCCCGGGCCGCTCGGGACAAAGGGCCGGTCAGAATCGTGCGGACGACAACAGGGAATGGCGCCAACCGCCACCAATGACGCACGCAGGCGGGCAGCCAGTCGCTAGTCGCTCAAGTTGCCGTTCAATGAACCGGCGGGCGCGCGGCTCGAATGCCGTCGTATCGCCGCCGACGTGCGGAGTGATGAGGCAGTTGTCGGCGGTCCACAGCGGATGGCCGGGAGGCAGCGGCTCGGGATCGGTCACGTCGAGCGCGGCTGAGATCTTGCCGCTGCCGAGGGCATCGAGAAGGCTCGGCGTGTCGATCACCGCACCGCGGCTCACGTTGACAAGCAGACAGCCGGGTTTCAGGCGGGCGAGGAAGGCGGCGTCGACCAAGGCCCTGGTCTCGGGCGTCAACTTAACGGCGAGGATCACGACGTCGAACGTGCCAGCCTCGGCCAGGAACTCGGCCATCCGGCGCGAGCCGTGCGAGCCCGACCGGGAGAATGCGAGCGGCTCAGTGGCAAGGCTTTCGAGGATCGCGCTGATCCGCTGGCCGATCGGCCCGAATCCGATAACGGCCACGCGCGAGTCGGCCAGGGAAGCCGTCCGCAGATGGTGCCACCGTTCTTGCAGTTGATTCTCGACGAACGTCCGGAACTGCCGACGGCCGGCGATGGCCAGACCCACGGCAAGTTCGGCAGTGGAGTCGTCATGGACTCCAGCCGCATTCGCCAGCGCAACTCCCGGCCTGACGAACGGCAGTGCGGTCTCGTAGCCGGCCGTCAACAGCTGGAGCAGGGCCAGCCTGGGCATGCGCGCGGCCAGCTCGATCGGCTCGATGCCGCCCATGTAGGGCGGGACGTAGACGTGAATGGCGTCGAGGTCGCCCTCGGCGGGGGCGATACCGTCCGAGGGCAGCAGGGTAATGCAACCGCCGTCGGGGACCCGCAGATCGCCCCACTGGGTCCAGACCTGGATCGAGTCGGCAGCCATGCGTACTCCAGTAGCCATAGACCCCGGCGAGGAGCGTTCCCTCTGCGGTGTCGGGAGAAAGGACACAGCCGGCGCTGGCCGCGAGGGGCGCGCCTTACCTCGTCGGCGTCAGGCGCAGGAGCCCTCTTGCCAGCGCTGGAACGTGCCGACGAGCTGCGGGTTTTCTGCCATGTGCAGTCGCGTTGCGAGCCACTGCCGCTTCCACTCCTCCGCATCGCGGAGTTCGATCGTCGGGTCCTGGCGACTGCGGGCCACGAAGGCGGGAAATTCCGCCCGGCCGGTTGGGTAGCCTCGCGGGCTGTAGCGCAAGTCCATGCTGCACCGAACCATGCTGCTGCGATTCGGAAGCGAGCCGTGCGGGGTCATGCGCGACATCATCAGCATGCTGCCGCGCCGCATCGGCAAGGGATAGGCGCGATCGATGTCGAACAGGTCCTCGGGCAGGTACTTGCCCCTCGTCGCGGACAGGCAGTGCTTCAGCAACCCGACCTTGTGGTTGCGCGGCGCTATGAGCAGGCAGCCGTTCTCCTCGGTGGCGTCGGTGATCGGCATCCATACCGTGATCATCGGGGTGTCGTCGGCGTCGGGAGTGACCACAGATGCGTCTTGGTGCCAGGGAGTGGCACCAATCAGGCCGCCGTCCCTCAGCAGCGTCTCCGCGGGCACGAACTCCGCCGGCGGCTTCACGCGCAGGTGCTGCACTGGATTCGACACGATTTCACTGCCGATGAGGCTCTCCACCTTGTCCAGGATCGACGGGTTTCGCAGCATCGCGAAAACACGTGGACCGAAGTGGCAAGGCTCGTCCGGGCGGGTCTGCCGTTTGAACGGCAGCGAGAAGTCGAAATGCTGCGCCACCTCGGTGCCGACCTCCTGGTACACGCGAGTCAGCCGCTCATTGAACGGCAGGTCCGAATACGCGGACGAGAGTCGGCCCTGCTCGCGCAGGTCCCGCACCAGGCGCTCCAAGACCTCGGCGAACTCGTCGACCAGCGGATCGAGGTACGCCTCTATGTCAATCGCGTCCGCGACGACGAGGAAGCCGTCTCGGTCGAACGACTCGAGTTGCTCGGGGCTCAAGCCTGAGCCGGTTTCCATGGCGGGTGCTGACGATGCCAATCGAGTCCTCCAAGTCGGGACAGACCTTGTATACCTCTGTATACATCAAGGCGGCGGGCGAGGCAACCGCTACTTCGTCGAGGCCGCCGCTCCAGCCGCTGGCCGGGTCCATGCGATACGGCCGCGGCGTACCGTCATCTGCGGAACGAGGGTGGTGGAAGCCGCGCGGGTCACCCCGGCGCAGTCCGCCAAGTCCGTGGCGTGATCCGACAGCTCGAACACGGCCAGATCGCCGAGGTCGGGCGGTTCGGTGCCGATCAGGCTGCGATATGGCGTCTCGCACGATGCACGGACCGCGTCACGCAACGGCATGCCGATAGCCAGCCATTTGTTGATAACCGCGGCCAGCCCGGGCTTCAGCTCGGCGAAGGACACCTTGCTGATGTCCGTGCCGAGCAGATCCGGCCAGAACCCCTGCGTGGCCAGCTCCTCGGCGACATCGAAGCTGAAGTGCGATCCGCCGTGCCCGCAGTCGAAGAGGACCCCCCGCTCGCGGGCATCCCAGGCCTCGCCGAGGATGCGACCCTCGGCGTCCAGCAGGCCAGTGGTCCGAGCGCTCTGATAATGCGTCAAGACGTCACCTGCGTCGAGCAGGTTGAGCACGTCGCCGGCCGACTCCGCGCTGTCGGCCGCGTGCACAAGCACCGGCAGCCCGACGGGATGGGCTATCGCCTTGGCCCGCTCGATGAGGTCGAGGGCCGCGCTGCCCGCGGCTTTTTTGGCTATCCGGATCTTGATTCCCCGCGCGACCTGAGGTGTGCGGCGCAGCACGTCACGCAGGCCGTCATCATCTATGTGCCGACGGTCCTCGAGCTCCCCCACGGACTGCGTTCCAGTCAATCCGACCCGGGACAGGTTCACGAAGGCGTATACAGAGACGTCTGCCGGTTCGACGATCCACCGCAGGAACGCGTCGAAGGTATCGATTCCCGCCGAGCCCGCATCAATCACGGCGGTGACCCCGGTGGGCAGGCTCATCTCCGCGGCGGGCATCCCCATGAAGGTCACGCCCTCGAAGACGTGAGCGTGGGCATCGACAAGGCCCGGGGTGATCAGGTACCGGCTGCCGTCCACCTCCCTCAGGCCGGACGCCGCCGACTCGTCGTGGGTCAGCTTGGCGTGCTCACCATCAGGCAGGATGAGTTGGTACCCGGTGAGCTGATCACCGTTCGAGCCAAGGACGGTCGCGCCGAGCACAACGACGCCATTGCTTTCCATAGTCGTCTCCGGAGCCGTAGCGGGTCATTCGATGGAGAAGGGAACCTCGATGCCAAGGAGCGGCACGTGCTGCTGGGCGCCGAAGACGTCTGGATCGCCGATATCGCCCGACGGAACCGGTCTCGGAATCGTGAACTTGAACGTCTGCCCCGGTTTGTAGACGACGAATTCGACGTCCTCAGGCCGAACCGAGTACAGGCGGGCAAAGATGTCCGCGTTCAAGCAGCCCGACGCCGCTACCAATGCGAACGACTCGGCACGGCGGAACAGTATGTCGAACGTGATCTCGTATGGCCCGGCGTTCTTGCTCTGGACTACGTCAGCGAGCTCACCCAGCTGCATCGCTTTCTGCCTCCTCCGTCATCAGACCATCGCGTACGTGATGGTGCAGGTCTCCATGGGATCGTCAAGTTCCATCACGTGCCAAACGCTGAAGCGGAAAGCGGGCCCGCAGTCGACGACGAGCGGCGAGAACGGGAAGGCCACGTTGCCGCTCGCGTGTTGTCGTCCCGGGTAGCCGCGGTGCAGCAGTTCCCTGTTGGCCATGTTCATCACGCCGTGCGCGATGGCCTGCGTATCGGCGACCACTTCGGTGAGGACGCATATCTCATTCGAGGGACGGCCCGGATCCGCCTCCCAATCGCGCATCACCCCGGATGCGCCGTACCTGCGGAATATGAGCCTGAACTCTGCCGGCGAAACGCCCTGGGCAGCGGCCTGAGTCTCGACGGCTCGGGCCACGCCGGCCAGGAACGGATCGAGCTGGGCTATCATTTTGGGGTCACGGATGGCACAGACCGATATCGAGCGGTCCCCGATGCGGGTGGCACCCTCAAGCTTCACGGTGTAGGGCTCGACCCGGAACGCGCTGCCCGTGACGCGGACAGTGCGCGGGTCTACCTGGAGATAGGTGGCCTGTGACGTGTCAAGCGTCCCTGGTGGCTCCCGAAGCAGCACCGGGCTGCTGTTCTCATAGACTGTCGCCTGCGCGACCCGGATCGCGTCCACCTCAGCCTGCTGGTGCGCAGCCTGAACGGTGAATCCGTCCGTCTCCGCGATACCGACGACCGAAGATGTGACGCCCTTAACGGGGCGCAAGTTCGTGAATCCGTGATCGATCACCTTCGCCATATGCCACGCGGCCGCGAGCGGCACCCCTTGGCTGACCGGGACCGCGGCAAACAGGGCCGAGTCGCTGACGCGGCCCGAGAGAACGACCTGAGCGCCCTCTTCGAGCGCTACCTGCAGCGGCTCCGTACCCTGCATCGCGACGATCGAGCTGGCTGCCGCGATGTCGTCCGGTGTGAGCTGCGGCGCATGCGGGAGCCCATGCACCCGCCCCTCATTGAGGCGTTTGACGACCAGATCACGGCTGGGTTCGCTCTCGATCAACGCCACCTTGCAGCGCAGTCCGAGGCCGTCGGCCACTTCGGCCAGAATGGTCCGAAACAGCTGGACGCCCGTGGACGTGCCCGCCATCGCACACGAACCGATCAGCAGCGGTACGCCGCGGCTCAGCGCGATGGGCAGCACCGCCTCGAATGATTTCGCGATGCCGAGCCGGTGCGTCATGGTTTCGGCCGCGCCGAGGAAGTACGGGCCAGCGTCCGTACTTCCCGCGTCACCCGCGAGGAAGTCGACGGTGTAGTCGTCGAGTGCCTGGAGGATGCGGTCGACGGCGCCGCTGAGGCCCGATCGTGGCGCCGGCCCTTCATCGCGGCCGAAGCCGCCGTGCATCCATCCCACGTCGGCCGCCAGGCCGATCACGCTCGTCACGTTGTTGCTCCCTTTCTCGACGGTTCGGCTCAGGGTGCAGAGAATTGCTTTATCTTCGCTTCGTCCAGCGTGAGGCCCAGGCCAGGGTTCTGTGGCACGTGGATGCGACCATCCACGCACTCCGGGTAGGCCTCGGTAAACAGGTCGCGCAGCGGGTTGTCGATGATCATGTACTCCACCATGTCGAGGACCGGCGCTGCGGCAGCCGCGTGCAGGGCCGCGAGCTGTGAGACGCCACCGGAGAATCCCGTGTGCGGTGCGTACTTGACGTTCGCGCCCAGAGCGAGCGTGCCCAGGTGACGCGCTCCGCTAAGCCCGCCGCAGCGGCCCAGATCGGGCTGGATCACGTCGACCAGGTCAGCGGCGACGAGCGGGGTCATATCCAGAACGCCGAAGTCGGTCTCACCGCGGGCGAGCGGCACGGACGTCCCGGCTCGCAGTCTCTTATACCCGCGGATGTCGTCGGCCGGTACCGGCTCCTCAAACCAGCGGATGTCGAGAGTTTCCATCTGGCGAGCCATGAGCAGCGCGTCCGCTGCGTCGTAGGCACCGTTGGCGTCGACCACGAGCTCGACTTCCGGTCCGACGACATCGCGCACCGCTCGCAGCACCGCGATGTCCATGTTCATGCCGCCATCCGCGGCAACGCGGCCCACCTTGACCTTGATCCGGCGGAACCCGCGCTCCACCAGTTCGGCAGCCAGCCGACACGACTCGGCGGGATCGGTGATGTAAATCGACGACGCGTAGCAGGGTAGGGCTTCCCGGCCGCTGCCGGCCATGAACTGCCACGCGGGCATGCCGTTCGCCCGGCTCACCGCGTCCCAGAGGGCGACGTCCACCCCGCTGATCGCCTCGACGACCACCCCCTTTGTATGGCCCCAGCGGCGCATCTCGCCCATCATGCGCATCCACAGGCCCTCGATGTTCCTCGCGTCCTGCCCGATCAACAGCGGCGCAAGAAGGTCTTGCACAGCACTCACGGTCATCTGCGGAGCGCGGCGCGTGGCGGCCTCGCCGTAGCCGACGATGCCGCCTTGGGTCGTTACGGTGACCAGGGTCATGGTGAACACCGGGTGACTGCCGAAGCCGAACGTGACGGGCGCGCCCACTGCGGCCGCGAGCGGGGTGGCGGTGACTGATTCGATCTTCATGAGCCCTTCCAGCGCGTAACAGAGCGATGCTCCACCGAACATGGCCGAGGTCGGGATAACGATCTCGGCTGGCAGCCGACGACTATGTCCTCTTCGGCCAAGGTCCCGCCGGACACCAGCCGTCTGATGTTGTCCATCGCGTGCTCGACGAGATGGAGCTTGGAATCTTCCGTGACCCCTCCGACGTGCGGGCTGAGCACGACGTTCGGCAGCCGGAACAGCTCCGAATCCAGGTCCGGCGGCTCGTCACCAAAGGCGTCCAGGCCTGCCCTGCGGAGCAGACCGCTCTTGAGCGCGGCGATCAGCGCGGTTTCATCCGTGATCGCCCCCCGCGCCGTGTTCACCAGAATCGAACCGGGCTTCATCATGGCGAACTCGCGAGCGCCCAGCATCCCTCGAGTCTCTTCGGTCAGCGGCAGATGCAGGCTGAGGATATCGGCGCCGCGCAACAGTTCGTCGAGAGTAGAGCATCGCCTCGCCAGTCCGTCTTCCTCCGCGACCGAGCGGCGGAAGTAGAGGACCTGGGCGCCGAACGCGCCGACCAGCCGGGCCACGTGCGAGCCGATCTTGCCCATGCCAAGCAGCCCGACAGTCTTACCTCGCAGCTCAAAGGTGTGTTCGCGTACCGGCCACTTCTCCCACACGCCGCGGGCCAATCCGTTGTGTGCCTCGGGCAGGCGGCGCAGGCAGGCGAGCATCATCAGCACCGTGTGCTCGGCGGTTGACACGACATTCTCGCCGCTGGTCTTGGCGACGAGGATGTCTAGGCGGGCCGCGGCCGCGAGATCGATCTTGTCGGTTCCTTCGCCGATCTTCTGGACGAGTCGTGCGCGACTGGCCAGGGCCAGGTTCTCGGCGGTCAAGGCGGCCGTCCACATGACGATGTAGTCTGCGCGCGGCAGCAACATCGCCAGATCGTGCGGGCCCTCGCTGAATAGGACGCACGCGTTCGATGGCGCAAGCTGCCGGAATCGCTCCCTCGTGCGTTCCTCCGACACGCCCATGCACAGGATCGTGCACGATTCGCCTGCCGAGATCGGTTCGTTCACGCTAGCTGGACGATTCTGCCGCGCATTGAGTCCGAGGGTGCCGGGAAGTGATCGATCACGGCCGGATCATGACCGGGGATGATCAACTCCGGAGAGCTTGCTAGCTCTTTGAGCCTGTCGAACGCGTAGTACATGTCGGGCAGGCTGGTGACACTCGCCGACGGACGGTCGTCGTTGACATTGGCCCAGTAGTGCGCCGCGTCCGATGCGAGCACGACGCGTCCCGTCGAAGTCGCTACCGCGCCGACCTGAAGGCCGGGCGTGTGGCCTCCGACGAGATGCAGGGAAACGCCGGGGCAGAGTTCCACGGTGCCGTCGACCACCGAGACGCGTCCATCGAGATTGAGCCGCACGAGTTCGATGACGTCTTCGCGCTCGC